>JAADIC010000091.1 GCA_013151535.1 Alphaproteobacteria bacterium
AAAGGACAAAGCAATGCCGAACCTGCGCTCTGGCGGCAAAATTCTGGTGGAATGCCTGCTTAATCAAGGGGTTAACACCGCGTTCGGGGTTCCCGGCGAAAGTTATCTGGATGTGCTGGACGCGCTTTATGATGTGCAGAACCAGTTGCGTATGATCGTCACCCGCCACGAAAGCGGCGCGTCTTTTGCGGCCGAGGCTTATGGTAAACTGACCGGCCAGCCCGGCATTTGTTTCGTCACCCGGGGCCCCGGTGCCGCCAATGCCGCGATCGGGGTGCATACGGCCAGGCAAAATTCCAGCCCGATGATTCTGTTTGTCGGCCAGATCGGGCGCGATATGCGCGACCGGGAGGCGTTTCAGGAGGTGGATTACCGCGCGTTTTTCGGCTCGGTCGCCAAATGGGTGACCGAGATTGACAATGTGGCGCGGATCCCCGAACTGGTGGCGCGCGCCTTCACGGTGGCGCTGTCCGGGCGTCCGGGGCCGGTGGTTGTCGCCCTGCCCGAAGATATGCTGCGTGACCTCAGCGATGTTGAAGCCTGCACCAGATCGGTGATCGCGCGCGCCTTTCCCGACCCGGCGGCGATGGAGCGGGCTATTGCGGCGATCGCGGCGGCAAAAAACCCGCTGGTGCTGGTCGGTGGTGGCGGTTGGAGCGATGCCGGGCGGCACGATCTGCAACGCTTCGTTGACACCAACAACCTGCCCGCAGCGGTGGTGTTCCGCTCGCAAGACCTGCTCGATCATCGCCAGCCCGCCTATATCGGCGACGCTGGTGTCGGCATGTCGCCGCATGTGAAACAGGCGATCCGTGACGCCGATTTGATCCTGGCGCTGAACGTGCGGCTCGGTGAAAGCGCAACCGATGGCTGGAGCCTGCTTGAGGTGCCGAACATGGCGGCCAGGCTGGTGCATATCCACGCCTCAGACGCCGAGCTTGGCAAGATATACCAGCCCGATATAGCCATTCAGGCTGATCCGAATGTGGCCGCGCATGTGCTGGCTAAGCGGCCAGTGATTGGCGACTGGTCTGGCTGGCGCGATCAGGGGCGACAGGGGTTCAAGGCGATGCAGGCCCGTGCCTCGGTGCAAGGGGCGGTTGATATGGTGGCGATCAGCAAATGGCTGGATCAGCATCTGGAGGACGACGCGATCCTGAGCAACGGGGCTGGAAATTTCGCGGTCTGGCCCTCAAAATTCCTGACATTTTCCGGCAAACGCCGCCTGCTGGCCCCGCAAAGCGGTGCGATGGGGGCCGGGTTTCCGGCGGCCATGGCAGCCAAGGCGGTTGATCCGACCCGGCAGGTGGTCTGCTTTGCTGGCGACGGCGATTTCCAGATGAGCCTGCCCGAGTTGGGAACCGCGGCGCAAGAGCGGCTCCAACCGATATTACTGTTACTTAACAACGGGATGTACGGCACAATTCGCGCACATCAGGCGCGCGAATATCCGGGGCGGGTTAGTGGCACCAAAATCGTCAATCCCGATTATGTGGCGCTGGCCAAGGCCTACGGTCTGGCCGCTATTCGGGTCGAAAAGACGGCTGATTTCGCCGCCGCGTTTCAAATGGTGGCCGCAAGTGCTACAGGTGGGCTGATCGAGCTGATAATTGATGCACAAGACATCACCCCCTTTGGCAGCCTCGACGCAATAAAACCTGCAAAGACATGACGCAATAGATGTTCAAGTTCTTTCACATATCAGACAAGTTGGACGGTTATACAAAGGTTATCCCCAGAATAATTGCCCATATGCAATTATTATGGCTGTGGATAAATCCTGCACGACGCCGGGTGTTTATATGAAGTCGACCGTCGATATCGCGATTATCGGCGGCGGGGTGATCGGCAGTTCGGTTGCCTATTGGCTATCCATATCTGCCCCGAAATCCACCCGGATTCTGGTGATCGAGCGTGATCCCAGTTACGCGTTTTCCTCGACCGCTCTGTCAGCCGCTTCGATCCGGATGCAGTTCTCAAACCCGATCAATGTGGCGATTTCGAAATTCGGGGTCGCGTTCATCCGCGATTTCCAGAATATCTATGGGCCGGAAAACGGCCCCTTCGATCTGGGTCTGAAGGAGGATGGCTATCTGTTTTTGGCGGGCACCCCGGCCCAGAGCGCCATTTTGCGGCAAAATAACGCGATTCAGCGCGGGCAGGGGGCCGATGTCAGCCTGTTGGCACCAGACGAGGTGCAAAAGCGTTACCCGTTCCTGCACATCCAGGATATTTCGCTGGCCTCGCTGGGAATGCGCGGCGAAGGCTGGTTTGACAATATGGGGTTGCTGAACGGCCTTAAGGAGATCAATAAACGACACAATGTCAGCTACTTGCACGATGAAGTTAATGCGATTAAGCGATCCGGGCAAAATATCGTTTCGCTGAAATTAACCTCTGGCGACACGCTTAATGTCGGGCAAGTCGTGAACGCTGCCGGTCCGCGCGCCAACCGGATTGCGCGCATGGCCGGGCTGGATATTCCGGTTGAACCGCGCAAGCGCACAACTTTCATCCTGCAATGCCCGACACCGCCACCCGCCAACACGCCGCTGATTGTCGATTATACCGGCGTTTATGTGAAACCCGAGGGTGATTTCTGGATGGCCGCGACCCAGCCAATTGATGATCCCGCCGTCGCCTTTGATGATTTTGAGCCGCGATATCAAGAGTTTGAGGAGATCATCTGGCCAAAACTGGCCGCGCGCGCAAAGATGTTTGAAGAGCTGCGCGTCAAACGCATATGGGCCGGGCATTACGCCTATAACACGCTTGACCAGAACGCCATCATTGGCCGGCATCCCGAGCTTGATAACCTGTATTTCGCCAACGGTTTCTCGGGCCACGGGCTTCAACAGGCACCAGCCATCGGCCGAGGGTTGGCGGAACTCATGCTGACGGGTTCATTCCAGAGCCTTGATCTCGGGCAGTTGGGGCTGGACAGAATTTTGCGAGGAGAGCCGTTTCTTGAGCATAATGTAGTCTAGGATGGCATTGTAATTTAAAGGTATTATAGTATTAACATAATATCTATTATGCGACATTCAACCAACCCTAAACTTACTGTCCCCCAACAAAACAAAACTGCACCGCGATTGACTATAGTGGCGCAGATTGCGAAAATTGATGGTTGCCGGCGCTGAAACGAGACTGACTGCGGTATTTTCGGAACAGAATCCGTATCATCTGCGCAAAAAAGTTTCAAAATACACGGTTTTTTTACAATTTTAGTTTACAGAGGTGCCGCGTGGTCCCTAGGGTTGTAAATTGTGCCCTGCCTTTTCGGGGCTTGAATGCGCTTTACGAGTTTTTCTTTCCCCAGAATATTCTTGGACCCGAAAGAGGACAAAATGATTATCAACCATGATTTTGGCGCAGGCCGCAGCAAGTCGCCCCCGCTTGGCGCGCAGCTTGGACTGGTGCTTTTTGTCGGCCTTGAGAAAGACTCGCCAGACATTGACCTTTCGAAGCACCTGCACGCGCTCAGCGTCTCGTCGCGCACATTCATGTCGCTGGAGCGGGCGACATTTGATTGCCTGGCCCCCAGGCTTGTGATGACACCGCTTTTATCAGGCAATCTGGACGTGCTCGATTTCGCGCAGAAACTGCAAACACTCGATTTTAACGGTCGTTATCGCGCCGTGGTGCGAAAACTGCCCGATGCGACGATGATTTCGCGAGAAGTGGAAAACGTGGCCCCCGAGGTCGATTTCGCAGTGACCGAGATTTATTGTGACGCGGCTTTTCCAACCCCGTCATAAGGGGCTGTCAGGGCCGGTTCTCAAATCGTCACCGCGCCTGTGGCCACGTCAAAGATCAGTTTCAGGTTCAGCCCGATCAGCACCACCGCGATCACGGCGCAGATGATCGTCAACCAGCGCGGCGCGGGCAGCCCGCCCATTTTCTGTTTGTTGGCCGTGAACATCACCAGCGGCACAATCGCAAAGGGCAGTTGCAGGCTGAGCACCACCTGCGAGGCGATCAGCAGTTTGGCGGTGCCGCTCTGGCCGAACATCACAGTGACAATGACCGCAGGCACAATGGCGATACCGCGCGTAATCAGCCGCCGGATATAGGGCTTCAAACGCAGATGGATGAACCCCTCCATCACGATCTGGCCCGACAACGTGGCTGTAACGGTTGAATTCAGACCCGAGGCCAGCAGGGCAATACCGAACAAAGTGGCGGCGAAAGATACACCAAGGGTGGGCGACAAAAGCGCGTGCGCCTCCTGAATTTCGGCCACCTCGAACTGCCCCGTGGTGTAAAACGCCGCCGCCGCAAGGATCAGGATCGAGGCGTTGATAAACAGCGCGAACATCAGGGCCAGGGTTGAATCAATCGTACCAAGGCGGATGGCCTGGCGTTTTTCCGTGAGAGTATCGCCGATTTTGCGGGTCTGGATGATCGAGGAATGCAGATAAAGATTGTGCGGCATCACGGTCGCGCCAATGATCCCGAGCGACAGGAACAGCATATCGGGATTGGTGAACAGGCTGGTGCGCGGCACAAATCCGGCCAACACATCGCCCATCACCGGGCTGGCATAGACCATCTGGATGGCAAAACAGACGGCAATGACCAATGTCAGGCCGATCACCACCGCTTCGAGCGGAGCGAGCGAAAGCCCTTGTTCTGCAAATAGAGGATCAGGAACACATCAAGCGCCGTCAGAACCACGCCGATTTCAAGCGGAATGCCGAATAAAAGGTCAAGCGCGATGGCGGTGCCGATCACCTCGGCCAGATCGGTGGCGATGATCGCCCCTTCCGCCAGCAACCACAGGGTCATGCTGGACCAGCGCGGAAATGCATCGTGGCAGGCCTGCGCCAGATCGCGGCCCGAGGCGATGCCAAGGCGCAGCGCCAGCGCCTGCAACAGGATCGCCATGAAATTTGACAGCAGCACGATTGAGAGCAAGGTATAGCCGAATGCCGAACCACCGGCGATCGAGGTCGCCCAGTTGCCGGGATCCATATAGCCGACGGCCACCAGATAACCGGGGCCGAGGAACGACAGCAAGCGCCGCCAGAACCGGCCCGAGCGTTTCAGATCAGGCACCGATACCGTGTGATAGGATTCCGGCAGCGAAACCTCGCGACGATCCAGCAGCCATCCGTTCCCCGACCCTGTCGAAAAATTGTGATTCTTGTTGGTACTCATCGAGGGGCAGCCTTGTTGCGAATAATTCTCATTATCAATAAGTGGGCCGTTTTAGATCGTCAAGCCCCAAACTTTACCGCTTCACAACCCCGATCCGCGCCAGTTCCAGATCAATTTTGCTATCACTTGGGCGGGTGGATTTCACCGCCGCGCGGATCGCGTCAAAACGCTTGCGCAAGTCGGCTTTTTCCGCCCCGCGACAATCGTTCCACGGCCGCCCCTGCAAGCCCATGACCAAGGCGTAAAACCCGATGAAATGCGCCTGACCGCCCGCCGCAAGATAACGCCCATAGGCCTCATCCGCCCCAAGATCTCGCATCTCGTCCGCCGAATTGATCCCGGCCCGGCCATAGCCGCTATCCGCCGCAGGCCCAAGATTGCGGATCGAGGAGACCGGATCGCTCACGGCAATAGAGCCGGCGTTTTGTCCCCCGCCGCAAAGCGTTTCAAGACGGCGGGGTATAACTGGTGTTCCAGTTTCAGAACCCGGGCTGACAGGGTGTCGGGCGTGTCCCCTGCCCTCACCCGCAGCCTTGCCTGACCCAGAACCGGGCCATCATCCAGCGCGCCCGTGACTTCATGCACGGTGCAGCCGTGTTCACTATCGCCCGCCTCAAGCGCACGTTTATGGGTATTGAGGCCGCGATATTTCGGCAAAAGAGAGGGGTGGATATTCAGCATCCGCCCCTGCCATTTGGCGATGAATTCCGGCGTCAGAATGCGCATGAAACCGGCGAGACACAGGATATCGGGGGCAGATTGCTGCAACACATCGCACAAGCGCGCCTCGAACGCGGCGCGGTCACCTTTGAAGGGGCGATGATCGACAAAATCGGTGGCGATGCCCATGGCGCGCGCCCGTTTCAAACCACCTGCATCGGCGGAATTGGCCAGCACCAGAACCGCGCGCGCCGGATGATCGCCGTGCATGGATTTGACCAGTTCAACCATGTTCGAGCCGCCACCTGAGATCAGAATGGCCACCCGTTTATGGTTCATGCCAGACGGCCCTGATAGGTGACGCCCGCGCCCTCGGTCACCACACCGATGCGGTGAACAATCTCGCCAGCTTGCTGCAAAATCGTGGTCAGGCCATCGGCCTGATTTTGATCGACAATCGCGATCATACCCAGACCGCAATTGAAGGTTTTCAGCATCTCGGCCTGATCCAGTCCGCCCTCTTTTGCCAGCCAGTCAAACACCGGCGGCAACGGCCAAGCGCCAAGATCAATGGTAACACCCAAACCATCGGGCAAGGCGCGCGGCAGGTTCTCGGTCAACCCGCCGCCGGTGATATGGGCCAAAGCATGCAGGCCACCGGCGCGAAAGGCTTCAAGCGTGGATTGCACATAAATCCGGGTCGGGGCCAGCAGGGCCTGACCCAGCGTACCTGCGGCAAACGGGCAATCCGCGTCCCAGCCAAGGCCGGAATGTTCGACGATTTTGCGCACCAGCGAATAGCCGTTGGAATGCACGCCGTTGCTGGCCAACCCCAGCAGAACATCGCCCTGAGCCACGCCTTCGGGCAGGTGCGTGCCGCGTTCCATCGCACCGACGGAAAAGCCGGCCAGATCGAAATCTCCACCGTGATACATGCCCGGCATTTCGGCGGTCTCGCCGCCCACAAGCGCGCAACCGGCCTGTTTGCAGCCCGCCGCGATACCTTCGATAACCGTGGCGGCGGCCTCGATCTCGAGCTTGCCAGTGGCGAAATAATCGAGGAAAAACAACGGCTCCGCCCCCTGGCAGACCAGATCGTTGACACACATGGCGACCAGATCGATACCAACGGTTTCCATCACACCGGTATCAATGGCGATGCGCAGCTTGGTACCGACACCATCGGTGGCGGCCACCAGAATGGGATCGTCATAACCAGCCGCCTTCAGATCGAACATCGCACCAAAGCCGCCCAACCCGTCCATCACGCCCGCCCGCTTGGTGGCAGCGGCGGCGGGTTTGATCCGCTCGACCAGCGCGTTTCCGGCGTCAATATCAACGCCTGCATCCGCATAGCTTAACCCGTTTCGCGCAATAGCCATCAGATTCGCCCCTTTGATGGTGGATTTCAGCGTGGATGTAGCGCAATCGGCAAGCCTTGACCACCTGCGAGTGCGCAAGTAAGCAAGGCACAGGCGGGCCTGTAGCTCAGTTGGTTAGAGCAGAGCGCTCATAACGCTTTGGTCGTAGGTTCGAGTCCTACCGGGCCTACCAAACGCCTGAAAATCAGGACGGGATACCGTCGAATATCGACAGATCAAGCGCAAGGCTTTCCCCCAGCCAGATCGCCCGATCACGGTGATCTGCCAGATGTTCGCCGGTGTCGGGATGGGCGAAAACGCTCAGCCCGCCCCGGTTCAGCGCCAGCCACGGCAGCACCTGGCCAAATTGCTCGGGTGTGAGCGAAAGCTGGCAGGACCAGCGTGGATGTGGCCCGACATTCTGGCGATGCATATGACCGACACCAACGCCAAACGTCGCTGCCGCCGCCTCGCAGAGTTTCGTGGCTCGATCAAAGCTGTCCTGATCGAAATAGACATGGGCGTGGTAGCCCTTGATTTTTGATATGTTTTGCATGGGTTAAAAATAGGCAACTCTTGCGCCATTTCAAGCCGCAGATTTCGGGCGTCCCGCTGGTTTCGGGGTTTAACAATTCTCGATGTTGTGGAAAAAGGAAGGCTCAATTGCAGTGACATCAATTCCGGGACGGCAGGCAGACATATGGGCGAGGTTTATTTTGTCCGCCATGGGCAGGCATCTTTCGGGGCGGTGAATTACGACAAGCTGTCCGATCTGGGCCATCGGCAGGCCGAATGGCTGGGCGCGCATCTGGCAGCGACGGTCGGGCGGTTTGACCATGTGATTTCCGGCGATCTGATGCGCCATCGCCAGACTTTGGCCGGTATCCGCAAAAACCTGCATCACCAGGAATGTATCGAGGATAAGCGTCTGAACGAGATGTCCTATTTCGTCATGGAGCAGGCCTGGCGCGAAGAAACCGGCGCGCAATTGCCCGGCAATGCGCTGGCGCTGGAACGTCATTTCACCGCCGTTATGCAGGCCTGGGAGCGGGGTGAAATCGCAAATGCGCCGGAAAGCTACGCGGATTTTCAAAGCCGCATCCTGCAATCGGTCCGGGATATTTCGGCCGAGGGGCAAAAGGTGCTGATCGTCAGTTCCGGCGGGCCGGTCGGCATTCTGATGCGCCATGTGCTGGGCCTTGATCTGGCCGCCACGACCGAGCTGATTCTGGGCACTTACAACGCCTCGGTGACGCGGTTCATGGTGCGGGGCGACAGTTTGCGGCTGATGCAGTTCAACGGCATCGCCCATCTGGAGTTGCCGGACCGCCTGCACGCGCTGACGTTTTTGTAAGGCGCGGCGCTGTTGCTGGCCGAGCTCATCCGGCTTCCGGCGCAATCAGAGAAAACTTGCCTAAAGACAGACAAAGATTCCAATCCGCCAGACAAAAGCGAGGGACTGGCCGTTTTCACTAAGCGGCCCTATCGCGGCAGTCGCAACTCCACCTTCAAACCGCCGAGACTTTCGCTATCGGAGAGCACCAGCGCGCCGCCGTGACTGCTGGTGATATCCATGGCAATCGCCAGCCCAAGCCCAACCCCGGTGCCCCGGTTCTGGTTGCGCGCCACATCCAGACGCTCGAACGGGCGCATGGCTTTTTCACGTTGGGCCTCGGGGATGCCGGGGCCGTTATCTTCGATGGTGAAGATGATGTCAGCGGGCTCAAACTCCAGCAGGATTTCGCATTTTGAACCGTAACGCAGGGCATTTGTCACAAGATTGTCCAGCGCCCGGCGCATGGCCACCGGGCGCATCGGCACTTGGGCCGGGCGCGCGGGCGCATTGCTTAGCACCAGCGCCACCTCCCCGCCGGCGCGCTTGGCATCCGCAAGCAAATGTTGCGCAAGCTCCACCGGATCGACAAGTTCTGTCGCCTCAAGCGAATCGCCGCGCGCGAAGGCCAGAAACTCTTCCAGCATCTTTTCCATATCATCCACATCGCGCATCAGGGCCCTGGTGTCGTCATCCTGCGCCGCCAGCGACAGGCCAAGTTTCAGCCGTGTCAGCGGCGTGCGCAGATCATGACTGACGCCTGACAACATCAGGGTGCGCTGCTCGATCTGGCGATTAATACGGTTACGCATGTCAATGAAGGCTTGGCCCGCCTGGCGCACCTCGGTCGCGCCGGTGACGTGATAAGGGATATGGCGGCCCTTGCCAAACGCCTCGGCGGCGCGGGCAAGGCGGCGGATCGGGCGCACCTGATTACGTAGAAAAATGAAAGAAATCAACGTCATAAACAGGGAAACCACGATCATCAGCACCAGCAATTGATGTGGATTGGAGGCCGAGACCCGAATGCGGTCAAACTGCACCAGCACCGGCCCCTTGTTGGTTTTCAGATGCAAAACAACGCTGCCCGAGACCGAGCTGAGGTCAACCAATAACAGGTCCGGCAGCGCCGCGCGCAGGGTTTCAATCACGATGCGCCCGGTCAGATCATCAAAGGATTTGCGGTTGCCGGTTTGAACCTCGGCCCCCTCCAGCAACCGGGTTTTCAGACGCAGCGGCAGCGCCACTTCGCGCACCGATATGTCCAGCGACGCATCACCTGCAAGCTGGTTCACATGGTCACGAAACAGCGCCACCTCAAGCGCCAGAGAACCGGTCATCTGGCGGGTCACATCCTCGAAAAACCGCTGAATGAAGACCACCGACACCGCAAGCTGGATCGCAATCACCGGCAGCACCAGAATAAGCGCGGCGCGGCCATAAAGTCCCTTGGGCAGGATTGACTTGAGCCATTTGAAGTTCATGTTGGGAGCGTAACGCGCGTAGCGTTGCCAAGGCAAGGACCAGAGCGTGCAGAGCGACCCCTTCATTACAGACTTCACCCCCGAGATCGGCGTGGCGGTTGAAATCGCCGCCGGATTGCGCCGCCTGACCGCGCCCAACGCCTCGGCCATGACCTTTCGCGGCACCAATACCTATCTGCTGGGCGAGGTCGACATTGCGGTGATTGATCCCGGCCCCGATCACCCCGCCCATCTTCAGGCAATCCTCGGCGCGGTCGGTGCGGCGCGCAAGATCAGCCATGTGTTCGTGACCCACAGCCATGTGGACCACTCCCCCCTGGCGCGGCAATTGGCGGATATGGCCGACGCCCCGGTGCTGGCGCTGGGTGACAGTTGGACCGGGCGCAGCGCGCTGATGAAGCGGCTCTCCGAAACCGCGCAATTGGGTGGCGGTGAAGGGGTGGACGCGGATTTCAAGCCGGATATTTGCCTGCATGAGGGCGAGGTTATCAGCGCCCGCGAATGGTCGCTTGGCGCAATCACCACCCCGGGGCATTTCTCAAACCATCTGTGTTTTGACTGGATCGAGGCCCACGCGCTGTTTTCCGGCGATCATGTGATGAGCTGGGCGACGACGCTGGTTTCCCCCCCCGATGGCGATTTGACCGCCTTCATGAACTCACTGGAAAAACTGCAAAAGCGCACAGCCGATCAGCGCTATTTCCCCGGCCACGGCGCGCCTCTTGAAGACCCGCATCACATGCTTGCCCATCAGCACGCCCACCGCAAAAGCAGGGAATCGCAAATCCTGGCGGCGCTGGAAGACGGGGCGGCCACCCCGCTGGCCCTGACCGGGCGTATCTACACCGAAATTCCCGAGGCCCTGATACCGATGGCGGCGCGCAACGTCTTCGCCCATCTCATTGATTTGGTTGAGAGAAATATGGCAAGGCCGCTTGGCCCGCTTTCGCCAGAAGCCTCATTCCACCTGAGCGGAAAAACACCCTGAATTTCCCGCCATGCAGCACACAAACCCCCTTGCCCGCCCAAACCCCCTTTGTTATACGGACCCCCGCAAGGCCGCGTGGCCCAGCATGTTCCGGCGTAGCTCAGTGGTAGAGCAGTTGACTGTTAATCAATTTGTCGTAGGTTCGATCCCTACCGCCGGAGCCAATAAATCTTTAAATCACAACATCTTACATGTGTACCTATTTTTGGAAAAATGTGGGTACCTTAATTTGTCACTGCATTTGTCACTAATTTGATCCAATTGACTTGCATGCGATAATTGTGAATTAGCAATGTGATGACGCAGAGGATTGCAAATCCGCGTACACCGGTTCGATTTAGGTACTCACCTCCAAATAATTCATATAAACTGCTGAATAATATATACTATTTTGCGTGTAATCTCTGTAAATTCGCACCTACCCACCCAAAATTTCTCATCACAAATCATAAGTAAACCAAAAAGGGCACACACCGCCTCGCAAACTCGCGTATAACGCGACATTCTTAAGCTGGCGCGCTTCCCAAAAACGTCTAAACAGTTGCAAGGACAACAAATCCAATAAAGAGAAATTGACTAATGAATAGTTCACCTTGCCCATCGGCGCATCTCAGTTGCCTAAAAAAAAGGAAGGGGCTAATAAAATCCGCCGACGGAAAGGATATTGAAGTTTGGGATTTTAACTACAAGGACGAACCAGCGGCACTTTCCGCTTGGGCTGCTCATTTTCGCAGCCACTATTGCCTTGACAAATATATTGATGCCCTAAGAGGCTCAAAGTCGCGGAAAGACTATCTGAACGAGTTTAAATTTCCGACTGAAACTGGTGGGTTTGGACCAAGTATAAGGGCTGGTGATTTCGGAGAAATACTTATTGCTGATTTCTTACAATGGGTTCGAGGATTCTGGGTGCCGCGAGTAAGGTGGGCTTCAAAAGTTATCAGGAATGAATCGCCGAAAGGCAGTGACGTTGTGGGATTTCACGTTAGCAACCCAGAAGCATCCTCCGACCAAGACATTATTGCAGTTTTCGAGGTAAAAACAAAGTTCGCAGCTACAAAGGAAAATAGACTTCAAGATGCAATCAATGATTCTGCAAAAGACCATGTACGTCTTGGTGAATCGCTCAACTTTATCAGACAAAAACTGTTTGAGCGTGGTGACAGTGCTGACATTCCAATTGTCGATCGCTTTCAAAACCCAACAGACCAGCCGTACAAAAAAGTATTTG
>JAADIC010000191.1 GCA_013151535.1 Alphaproteobacteria bacterium
GCCACGGCCATGATGGTCAGATCGGGGGAATATTTGCGCACCGCTGCCGCAAACACCCCCGACATCCACGCATCAACCTGACACATATTGCTAAGTGCTCCGTGCAGTTTCACATGGGTCATTTCCGCCCTTTCAGCCTGCAAAATCGCCTGCAATGCGCCAATTTGATAGGTAATCATCGCCGCCAGTTCCTCGGCTGAATTGCCGGTAATTTGCCGCCGCCCAAAGCCGCGCAGATCGTCAAAGCCGGGATGTGCGCCGATGCCGACACCCTTTTCCTGACAGAGCCGCACCGTCTTCACCATCTCCATCGGGTCACTGGCATGAAAGCCGCAGGCCACATTGGCCGAGGTCACAATATCCAGCATTTCCGCGTCGCGCCCCATGCGCCACGGCCCGAAACTTTCGCCGAGATCGGCATTCAGATCAACTTTCATCGTCGCTCGCTCCTGTGGTTACGCCGGAAATCAGATTATAGGCCAGCAGATCGCCAATGTCGCGCGGATCGCGCAGCATGGGGCGAAGACTGGCTGATAAGACTTTGTTTTTATTGCGATATTTCTCTAACAACACCACTGCCTCAGCCCGCTCGATCACTTCGATTGTAAAGCTCTCGCCAGTCGGGATCTGCGCCAAAGCGCCAAAATCAGCCGTCACCAGCGTGCCGATACGCGGATAGCCCCCCGATGGGCCACGATCCGCCAGCAGGATCGCAGGCGTGCCGTCGCCCGTCACCTGAATGTCACCGGCATTGATGCTGTCCGAGGCAATGCTCAGCCCCGCCGCCGCGTGGATCGGGCCACAATCGGGATTGATCTGGATGCCCATTCGGTCACGCATCTTGCTGATCGTGAACCGCGCCATGGTGAATTTTTCCCGCTCGGCTGCATCAAAATACTGCGATTGCGGCCCCCAGAGGATACGCAGATGGCGGCGGTCAAAATAATCGGGCCGCGGCAATCCGTTGATGGCGACGCTGCGATCCGGCGCACCTACTTGCAGCATTTGCCCCGCTGCCAGCACATGGCCAAAACCGGCGCGCAGATGGGTGGCGCGGGCCCCCAGCATACGCTCGGTCTGAAAACCGCCAGCCACATGCAGATAACCATAAACCCCTTCGATAGAGGCCCCGACATCCAGAATATCGCCCACGCGCAAGGCCAGAACCTGCCGCCATCCCACAGGAATATCGTTCAGTTTCAACGCCATCACCCCGCCCGAGGTTGCCACCGCCAACGGCCCCGTGGCCTTGAAGCGGCCACCGAACTCGGCGAATTCGATTGCCGCAGCATCAGGCGTATTGCCCAACAGCGCCTGCCCCTCGGCCAGCGCGAACATGTCCATGGCACCGCTTGAGGTGACGCCGTAGCGCAAAAACCCGACGCGCCCCTGATCCTGAATGCAGGCGCTCGGACTGATCGACAGGATTCCAAGCGCGCTCATGCCCCCGTTCCCTGCAAGCTCTCGCGCAACAGATTATCTTGGTCAAACGCTGCAAACGCGGCCTGCGAAACCGGCTCAAACCGGATTTCATCGCCCGGCGACAGCAAAAACGGGCGCGCCGCCCTGGCATCAAAGCTCAGAAACGGGGTTTGGCCGATCTGCCGCCAGCCGGTGGGAATATCCGTGGCTGGCAGCACGGTTTGGCGCACCGCTACAAGAATTGCACCAGCAGGTACACGCGGGTTGATGGTAGTGCGGCGCGGGAAATCCCAGATCTTGGGCATTTGCCCGAGATAGGCCAGACCGGGCGAAAACCCCAGCATCGCCACGGTCAGCGCATGCTCTGCGTGACTGGTAATCACCTGATCCTCGTTCAGGCCCATCAGATCGGCGACCTCGGCCAAATCGGGGCCAAACTTACCGCCATAGACCACCGGCAGCACCCAGTGACGGCGATTTTCCGGAGGCGGGGCCGTGTACCAGTCGCGAGTGGAAAGCAAGGTTTGCAGATGTTTTTCGAGCGCCTGAAACGCCAGCTCCAAAGGATCAAACCGCACCAATAATGACCGGAAACTGGGCACGGTTTCGATCACACCGGCTGGTAGATCAGCGCCAAGACTGGCGTCAAAAGCCAGCACCGCGTTGTTGATCGCGGGGTCATACACCGCGCCAAACTCGACCAGAATACCCATATCCCCCGCCATCTGTATTTTAGCGGGGCGGTGGTTGGGATTTGCATCATCTGTCATGGCCTCATGTTTTACAGGCGCTGCGAACCTGCGCAACTGAATTGCGGAATTAGCTATATCTTAAACCTGGCGTGCTTAGCTGGGTTTGGGGAAATGGATATCGGGGGCGGTATGGCGAACGAGTTGGCGAAGGTTGAAGCGGCGGCGGCAGTGGATTTGCCGCAGTCGTTTGCGGCGGACAAACCCGATGTGCTGGAGCGCGCCATTGCCGCCACCAATAATGGGCGCGCTGGTGCCAACCAGCATCACGCGCTTGGCCACGACCAGAAGGCCGCGATCATCGTGCGCCTGTTGCTTGGCCCGAAGGGGGATTTGCCCCTTATCGGCCTTGACACAACGACCACAGCCCGTCTGGTGCGGGCCACGGCCAGCCTGTCTTTTGTCGACGAAAGCACCATTCTGGCGGTGATTCAGGATTTTCTGGCCGAGATCGACAGCCTGTCGCTGTATTTTCAGCCCGGGCTTGAGGGCGCGATTGACACGTTGGGCAGCCTAATCACCGAAGACGTCACCGCGCGCCTGTCTTTCACCCCAAGCAGCGATGTGCCGGACGATCCGT
This sequence comes from Alphaproteobacteria bacterium, assembly GCA_013151535.1. Lineage (GTDB taxonomy): Bacteria > Pseudomonadota > Alphaproteobacteria > Rhodobacterales > Rhodobacteraceae > UBA5972. Next base: position 2,752 of record JAADIC010000191.1, read on the forward strand.
GGATCTCAATCTCGAATATGGCGGTGGATGCGCTTACGCCCATATTGAAACTTGAAGCGCCGCAGGTGAACGCGATTGTCCTGTCCAGGCTCAACGCGATTAAATCGGCGGAAATCCTGACCGAACTGCCGCCGGAACTGGCCCAGGCCGCCACCCAGGCCGCGCTTGAAATTGGCCGGGTCGAAATGTCGGCCATGAACAAAATCGGGCTGGCGATTGCCGATAGCCTGCACGCGGCGGCGGATCTTGGGGCGCTGGCCGGGGATCCGGTGGATCGGGTTGGTTCCATGCTGAACTACACCCCGGGCAGCGCGCGCGAAACCATGCTGGCCGTGCTCGAGGCCAATGACCCGCGGCTTGCGGATCAGTTGCGCAAAATCATGTTCACCTTTGGCGACATTCCCGACCGGATCGAGGTCAAGGATGTGCCCAAACTGGTGCGCGCGGTTGACAATGACACCCTTGTACAGGCGCTGGCGGGGGCCGCGAATGTCGAAAAGGAAACCGTCGACTTTATCTTTGCCAACCTGTCCAAACGCTTGTCCGAACAGCTTAGGGAAGAGGTGCAGGAACTGGACGATGTGAAAACCAAGGACGCGGATGACGCCATGAACGCGGTTGTTCAGGGCATCCGGAAACTGGAAGAAGAAGGCAAGATCATGATGATTATTGGCGAGGATTAGAGCGAAACCAATCCAAACGGAATCGGGTATTCAGCCTCTGGCCCGAGGCAGCGTTTTTTTCCAAACGCGTTCGGGCCAGAGGTTGAATTCAATTGGATTGGATTTGCTTTAGGGCCTCGTGCGCAATGGTTTTCAGGAGAATCATTCAGCCGCCAGCCCCGGGGCGGCAGTTTCAGACCTTGAGCGCGCTATCGGGTTCCATTTCGGGCGGCGCGGCAGCCGCCAGATCGGGGGCCAGATCAGCAGGCATAGGCATATCGGGTGCGGGCGTCGCCGGTTGTGCCACCCCCCGGCTGGGGCGCAAGTTCAGAACCGGGCCGTTGGGCGTGTCACATGCCCCCACGATCGCAATCGCTTTTTTGCCGTTTTCCTGCCCCAGACGCCCCCGCAACAACGGCGTGCCCTGCATACTCACCAATTCAAGATCAGACAGGGAAAATTCCGAAATTTCAAGCCTGTCACCCGGCTTCAGGGCCATGGCCCGGGCCAGCGGCAGCTCGATCTTTTCCAGATTGGCACGAAGCGGCATCGGCGCGGCCAGCACGTTTTTGGCAAGATCACGACGCCAGTCCGGATTGTCAGCGCCCTGGATTTTACCGCCACCGCCTTGCCAGACCTGCAGCGGCAAGGACAACCCGATTTCGCCGCCGCGCAAACCGTCCTGCAAATCCACCTTACCCGTAAGCCGCGCAAAGGGCCGGTTTTCAAGGATGAAAGCCAGACGGCTGGCCTCGGTTTCCGGGTCTTGCCAGATAAGATCACAAATACCGGCATGATCGCTTAACGCTGCCAGTTTATGGGGAAACTCCGCCAATAATGTATCACAAAACTCGCGGCACAGCGCGATATCGATCAGGGTTGGATCACGCGGATCCCGGTAAATCGCACGGTTGGAGGCCCCGGCCATCAATTCGACCAAGCCGTTAATCAGCATACCGTCAAGACTGAGAATGCCCAGACAGCCCCCGGCCCTGACGATCACCAGCAATCCGGGCTTGGGTGTGCTGTCCAGCATCGGCTGAAGCGAAACCTGCTCAACCTTGCCGTCTTTCAGCACCCCTTCACAATCAAATAACTGCCGCGCCACCTTGCCCAGCGCCATATCCATAGCCTCGACCGCCAGCGTCAGGATCGGCGTGTCCTTGGCACCAACGCGGTCGATCATTTTCCTGAGAACTGCGCCCCCGTTTTCCATATCATTTGCTCCGATCCAACGCCCCGATGCGATCATAAGGCCAAGAGCTTTACCAAAAGGTTTACCGGTTCAGACAAAGCGATTGAAATCAAGGGCATTACCCCTGTTTCAACGCCTCTTGTTCCTGCCGCTTGCGCCTCACAGTGGCGCGTTTGGAGATGAGGGACGAGGACACAACCCCCATGGTCACCACCGCGATCATGATGGTTGACAGGGCGTTAATTTCAGGGCTGAGGCCAAGGCGCACCTGACTGAATATTTTCATTGGCAGCGTGGTCGCCGATGGCCCCGAGGTGAAAGACGCGATCACCAGATCGTCCAGTGACAGGGTGAAGGCCAGCAACCAGCCGGAAATCACCGAGGGCGCGATGATCGGCAGGGTCACGCTGCGAAACGCATCAAACGGGGTGCAGCCCAGATCAAGGGCGGCCTCCTCCAAAGACTGATCAAAACTGACAAGGCGCGAGGATACGACGACCGACACATAACACATGGAAAACGTCGCATGGGCCAGCACGATGGTGGTGATGCCGCGATCCATGCCAAGCGAAATGAACAATAACAACAGTGACAAGCCGACGATCACATCGGGCACGACCAAGGGCGCGTAAATCATGCCGGAAAACAGCGTGCGGCCCATAAACCGGCCACTTCGCACCAGAACATAGGCGGCCATGGTGCCAAGAATTGTCGCCAAGGTGGAGGAGATTACCCCGACCTTGAGCGTCACGATGGCAGCATCCAGAAACGCCTCGTTCTGGAACAATTCGCCATACCATTTGGTTGAAAACCCGGCCCAGACCGTCACCAGCTTGGATTTATTGAAGGAATAGATAATCAGCATCAGGATCGGCAGATAGAGGAACGCAAAACCGAATGTCAGGGAGGTGGCGTTGAACCATGAAAACCGGCTTCTCATCGCTCGGCCTCCTGCTGTTTTTGTTGCTGGCGCTGGAACAGGATGATCGGGATAATCAGGATCAACAGCAGTACAACCGCCACGGCTGACGCCACCGGCCAGTCGCGGTTTGAGAAGAACTCGTCCCACAAAACCTTGCCGATCATCAGGGTTTTAGAACCGCCCAGCAGGCTGGGGATGACAAATTCACCGACTACCGGGATAAACACCAGAAAACACCCGGCAATTATGCCGGGCTTTGACAGCGGGATCGTCACCAGCCAGAACGCCTGAAACCGCGAGCAGCCAAGATCTTCGGCGGCTTCCAGCAGATCGTTATCCAGCTTTTCCAGCGTCGCATAAATCGGCAGCACCATGAATGGCAGATAGGTGTAAACGATGCCGATATAGACCGCGAGGTTGGTGTTCAGGATCACCAACGGCTCATCAATCAGCCCGATCCATAACAACAACTGGTTAAGATAACCTTGCGAGCCAAGGATGCCGATCCACGCATAGACCCGGATCAGAAAACTGGTCCAGAACGGCAGGATCACCAGCATCAGCAAGGTTGGCCGCCATTCTTCGGACACCCGGCTCATACCGTAAGCGATGGGATAACCGACCAACAAAGTCAGGATCACCGAGACCAGCGCAATCCAGACCGAGGACAGGTAGGCCTTCCAGTAAAGGTTGTCCTCGGTCAGCCAGATGAAATTCTCGAAATCAAAGTCGGAAAACGCCGCCCAGAACGCGCTCCAACCCGCAGAAAGATCGAACTTCGGCGTGTAGGGCGGGATCGACAGCGCCGCGTCGGACAGCGAGATTTTCAACACGATCCCGAACGGCACCAAAAACAGCAGGAACAGCCAGCCGTAAGGCACAAGGATCAAAATAAGGCGACGAAAGTTGAACATCAGGTGCCCAGCACCAGACCAGCGGTTGCGGTGAAGGACACATAGACCTGATCGTCCCATGTATAGGCGCGGCGCGACAGACGTCGGTTGTTGGCCAGTTGCGCCTTGATAATCTGCCCGTTGCCCAGCTCCACATGATAGGTCGACATATTGCCGTGATAGCCGATATCCAGAACCTTGCCGGGCAGCGCATTGGCGGCGTCCTCGGGCTTATCGGCTGAAATACCCACCTTTTCCGGGCGGATGGCAAAGGTGCAATTGTCGCCCTTTGAAACACCCTCGGGCGCGGCGGCCTTGATATCGGGCAGGCCTTCAGCCCATGAAATCGTCACCTGATCTTTGCTGATCGTTTTGATTGCCCCTTCGATCAGGTTCACATCACCAATGAAATCAGCCACATAGCGCGAATTTGGGAACTCGTAAATCTGCTCGGGCGTCGCCACCTGCACCAGCTTGCCGTGATCCATCACCGCCACTCGGCTGGCCACTGTCATCGCCTCCTCCTGATCGTGGGTAACGATCACAAATGTGGTGCCCAGCTTTTCCTGAATATCCATCAGCTCAAACTGGGTTTCCTCGCGCAGTTTTTTATCGAGCGCCGCCAGCGGTTCATCCAGCAATAACAGCTTGGGCGCTTTCGCCAAAGCCCGGGCCAAAGCCACCCGCTGGCGTTGACCGCCGGAAATCTGATGCGGTTTGCGCGCCGCGAATTTTGACAATTGCACCAGCGCCAGCATTTCATCGACCCGCCCGGCAATCTCGCTTTTGGGCATGTCGGAGCGCTTGAGGCCAAAGGCGATATTGTCGGCCACAGACAGATGCGGGAACAACGCATAGGATTGGAACATCATATTGACCGGGCGTTTGTTGGGGGCGACCGGCGCAATGTTCTGACCATCAAGGATTATTTCACCCGCGCTCGGGGCTTCAAAGCCCGCCAGCATGCGCATCAACGTGGTCTTGCCACAGCCCGAGGGGCCAAGCAGGGCAAAAAACTCGCGCTCATAAATATCAAGCGACAGGTTATCAATGGCGGTGAATTCGCCGAATTTTTTGGTGACGTTGTCAAAGCGGATCAACGGCGTGGCTGATGCGTCCTCCCACGGGGTATAATCCTCCGGCTGGGTGGCTGGTTTGTTCATGCGATCCCCCTCAAAAAGCGCCCCGCCGATTGATCGGC
>JAADIC010000055.1 GCA_013151535.1 Alphaproteobacteria bacterium
TTGCGCACCGCAACCAGTTCACCGCGCAGTTTTTCCAGCTCGGCGGATGAATAGCTGCCTCGACCCTTGGCCAGCTTCGCCTCGATTTCGCCAAGCCGCGCGCCAAGATCGGCCTGCGCCTCGGCAGCCCGATCCCAGCGCGCCAGCGGGTCGGCGGCAATGGCTATGCGGCGTTCTTCACGCTTTTGGATGAAGTCGAGCTTTTCGCGATCACTCATCTTGCCGATTTTTGCTTCAAGGTGTTTGATCGCCGCTTCGTCGCTGAGCGTATCTGCCTCAAGCCCCGCTTCCAGATGCTCACGCGCAACAAGCGACGAGCCAACCTGACCCGCCTTCAGGCCCGATTGCAACGAGCTGATCGCGATGTCGAGTTCCAGATCCGTCAGCGATTGACGCCGCGCGCTGAGCTGGCTTGCCTGACGGAATAATTTGTCGGTCATCAGACGTTGTTCCAGCGCGGATAGTTTGCCCCATTTTTCCAGATAGGCCGACGGTATTGTCGCAAGCAAAGTGGAGGCTTCAATGATACTGCCCCCCAGTTGCGTGACGGTGGTGACCCCACCCTTAACGATGGATTTGACCGGGCTAATCCCGGCCGCCAACATGACAAGCTGGGCCTCGAGGCCGGTGTTCTCAAGCCCCATTTTCTTGGCAATCTTGCGCGCAAGCGTTACATCGTCGATCAAGCCTTTCGTGAAACTCTCGGGGCTTACGCCCGCAAAATCAGCCATTTCCAGCAGGGTTTTCCCAGTCAGCTTGACCACAGGAACAAAAAGCCCGGGCTCATCGGCCACCTCGTGAACCTTGCTCTGAACAACCTGATTGACCATGACCAGCCCCAGCACCCCCAATGTGAGGCCGCCGTATTTGACGATTTTTCCGTCAGGCGAAGGCGGTGAAAAGAATTTGCCGGTCCGACTGGAAGGGTCAATCCCCATGCCGTTCAGAAACCAGTTTCCAGCGGGGGTTTTGCTGTTGGCGGGAATGTCGGGCGCGTCGTCCAGTTTGTAGCCCGCCCGGAACTCGCGATCCAGATTGGCCTTTCGCGTGGCGCGCAGGCGTTCCTGCCCGTCAACGATTTCACTTTGAACCTTCAGTTTCGCCTCTGGCGACAGCCCGCCCAGCGATTTTTCCAGTGCTTTCAGCCGCGCCGTATCCAGCCGTGTCGCTTTGCGGCGGCTGGTGGAAAAAACCTCTCTGGCGATATCCTGCAAGCGTTTGACATCGGCCTGACTGCCACTGGTGGCATATTTCTTTTGCAGTTTGAAAAGCTCAAGCTCGGAGCGGAAGGCGCTGGCATCACCGGGATACCCATTTTTCTTCAGGATGACGCCCAATTCAGCGTCGCTCATGTTAACCGTGTCAATCGCCTTTTGCGTGCTCTTGCTCAACGCCTGAAATTTCGCGCGCGCCGCATCGCTGTTGTTGTAAAGGGCTGACGGTGCCTCGCCCAGCGCCTTGGAGGCCTTTTTGATGTGGTCTTCAACCTCGACCGACTGGCGAAATACCTGACCTTTGCGCATGGAGGCCGAGTTGAAGGTTTCAACATCCCTTGCACGAATGTCCTGCAAATCGCGATGGGCCGAGGAGCCGGGGTTTTCCATACTGTCGGAAAAACCCGGGCGCGACACGCGATCATTATAGGCCTCGCGGATCGCAAACTTGCGTTTGGCGGTTTTCAAATCCTGTTGCACGACATCCAGTTTCTTTTGCAATTTCTGCTTTTGTGCAGCACTTGCCCCCACCATCTTTTTTTGAATGTCCAACTCTTCCCCGGCCAGCCGGTTGACCCGGTCTTGCGCGCCCGCCAGCGAACTTTGTGCCCCCGCCTGAATGGTTTCGCTATTGACCGTGAATTCCAGTTTCTTGATCGACGTCTGAGTCGGATTCACATCCAGCGCCGCGCCGTTCGCGGACATGATCTTGCCAAATTCCGACAGTGTTTTCTGGCTGCCGCTGAAATCGAAATCACCCTTCCAGCCGCGATGTTTGGGGTTGATTATCTTGCGACCGCGCGCATCAAGAACGAAATCACCATTTGATTTCTTCTGATAAAAACCAGTGCCCAGTGAATCCCGGAGTTCCGGCAGCATTGTCTGCAAACGTTCCACGATCGGTGCGCGGTAGCGTCGGGTCAAGCGGCGGCTGGTCAGATCGAACGTATCGTTAACTTTCTTGAATTCTATATCGAACTGGGCGGTGTTGATCTTGCCCGAGGCCTTTTGCAGCTTAAGCCTGCGAATATTCGCATCGCGTTTGGTCTTGGCCATTTCAAACAGCCTGCCGCCCTTCTGATGTTTCTGGATCAGGCTTTCAAGCACCGGATCATTGTAGGATTTTGGCGCGGCAAACAGCCCTTGTCCGGCAAAAAGCAAAGCAACCAGCAATACACTAATAATCACACGCAATGTAGAAGCTCCGTGCCGTTGCTTGCAGCCACGCTTGAATTGAAAAGAGGCGAGGCCGAGGGTCTAAAAGGTCCTGAACATACGGCAACGCTATTCCTGCGCAGACGTATTTGTCAACGATTGCGGGCTGAAGGCGGAACCGGTCTAACCAGATTCAACCTTTCAAACTCCGCTCCGAGGCCGCGTTTCTGCAACCGTGTTCAAGCCGGAGGTTGCATTCTATTTGGTGTGGATTAGGCCCCCCCGATCCTGAAAATACCCCGTTCGGGCCCAAAAAACCCGCACGCCCACGCTTGACTTGGCCCAAAGATTTTTACCGAAAAATCTTCCTTCCCGAAATTTTTTCGGTAAAAAATTTCCGCACAAACCACCGCAAAGCCCAGATATTGTGGACGAGGCTCTAGCTCAAAGCGTAACTGGTGGGCAGCGAAATAGTTGCAATTGACAGAAATATCGAAACACTGATCGCAGGGGCGCACGCATTTGTCGGCAAGCGACCGGTGGAATTCGCAAGCGAAGGTGCAAAACATGGCCAAGACTCGCAAAGGTGGCGCAACGCCAATTCAGAAAAAACGGCTAGGATGGCGCGGCGGGATCGTCATGGTTCTGGCGGCGCTCTTTTTGATCGGCGCGGTGGTGATGGTGTTTGGCACCGTCTCGATGAAAGAACGCGGCGTAAGCGGCGACGATATTCTGGCCGCCATGACCATGAGCGGCGCGTTTGGTGCCATCGCCATCTTGCTGGTGTTCCTGGCCCTGAAGGCGCGGCATACATATTTTGTCGACGCAACCGGCATGCGGGTTGCCAAGGATGGCTCGGCGCTGCCCTTTGTCGTCATGGCGCAGCAGATGGGCAGCCCTGATTCAGATTTCAGTGATGACGGCTATGACGGAGGCGATGATGGCGGGGAGTGAGCCCGGCTGAAATCCGGCATGTCGGCCTTGGCCTTGGGGCGTGCGGGGCACCATGCGGCCCAGCCGGTAGGTGATCGCATCGACCACGCGAATACAGGCTTAGAGTATCCGTCCAGTTTCAGCATGCGGCGGCCTTGAATTTCTGGGAAGTGTCGAGCCGGTCCAACGCCTGCTTGAGCGTGGCGGTGATGGCACTGGCGACCTGTTGTTGCTGGTCTTGGGTTGTTATCAGATCGTTGCGGATTTCCAGCATGACATTATGAATGCCACTGCCCAGCCCGTGCAGTTTCAGGGTGTGGGTAACACCGTCTTTTGGGCCGTAGGGCTGGTTGCGCTGCACATTCAGCCCACAAAGCCCGGGGAGGATTTGCAGCATTTCATCGGCAAGGCGGCTGTCCTCATCATGCAGGACGCCAAGTTCCACCGCACGGTTCTGCCCCATATAAACCGGGGTGAAGCTGTGAATGGTCACCAGAACCTGAAGATTGGAATCATCGGCAAGGGTCACCGTCAGCAGATCGCAAAACGGCTCGTAATAGTCTCTGATTCGTTGCGCGCGTGCCTCGTCAGACAGGCCCACATTGCCAGGAATACCATAAGCCTCGCTTTGCACAGGGATCGCGCCCGGCGATGTGGGAGGGCGGTTGCAATCGTAAAGCAGCCTTGAAACCTTGCTGGCCACAAGTTTCGCATCCAGACTGGCACCAATCAGTTTGGCCACCGCCAAAGCACCGGGATCCCAGGCCACATGGCTTTGCAAATCCTTGTCGGCAAGCCCAAGATTATCAAAGACCTCGGGAATAAAATGCGCCGCATGTTCGCACACCAGCAGCACTGGCGCGCGACCGGTTGCATTCAAAAGTTCCGTCGCAGGGTTTTGACAGCCCGTCGGACGCTTTTTCATATTGCCCATAATTGAATTGCCCCTCTGTTGGTGAAGACATTTCGGTAAAACTATTCGGCTCAATCGTCTTAGAACTCCATCCTTGGCACCGTCGCCGGATCAAGCCTGAGGTCGATCAGCAACGGGCCTTTGCGCGATTTGATCGCCGCGACTGCCACTTCAAGATCATCGTCCGAGCCTACACTCACCCCCTGCCCGCCCATGGCAATCGCAACTTTCGCGAAGGACGGCCAGTTGAATTCTGAAATTGCGGGGTCCATCTGGCGGTCGGTGAATTGCACATATTCCGCGCCGTAAGCCTGATCGTTGCAAATGATGACAATAAGGTCCAGATTTTCACGCAAGGCAGTGCTGAATTCGGCCAGGCCCCCCATCATGAAACCGCCATCCCCGGTGACCAGAACCGTGGGCCGGTCGCGCTTGGCGCAAGCCGCGCCGATGGCGTGCCCCATGCCCATGCCGATTGCCCCTGTGTTGACCGTATAGACAAAATCCTGCGGCTTCTGCACGTCGATCCGGCACCAGGCCTCGCCCATGAAACGGCCGCCATCGCTGGCGAAAATGCGATTGTCCGGGATGGCATTGTTAAGCGTTATCAGGGCCTTGGGCTGGCCAACAAAGCCCTCTGCCTCTGGCTTTTGTGCAACCGGGTGTGGCGCGCGCAGGGCTTTTGCATCCAGCTCATCAGTAAAGCGCGACGGCGGAATTTCCGCCTCGTCCAGCCAATGCAACAGGGTTTTTGCCACCGGCAACGGATCGCCCACCAGCCCCGCATCGGGCTGCACGCGACGGCCAACTTCGGCCGTATAGGCGTCAATCTGGATGATGCGTTTATTGTCAAAAAACGCGCCTTTGGAGGCGGTGAACATGTTCATGCCCGCCCCGAAAGACAGGATGCAATCGGCGGCCAGTATCGCCTCGACCGCCGCCGGGGTCGACAGGGTGCCAAAGACGCCAAGGTTATAATCCTCGCCCTGAAACAGGGATTTGGCCTTGAGCGTGGTGGCCAGCGGCGCATCAAGCCGCGCGGCCAGTTCAACCAGCTCAGTGCGTGCACCAACCGCACCGCGACCAGCCAGAACCAGCGGGCGCTTGGCGGCGGCAAGGATGCCGATGGCGTTTTCAAGATCGCGGCCCATGGCGATGTCGTTGCACGGAATGTGGGACGGATAGACAAGTTCGCTGTAGGGCGCGCTTTGCCACATGAAATCGCGCGGCATGTTCAGAACGATCGGGCGACGCTCAATGCGCGCGCGCTTGAATGCGGTGGCAACATCCGTGGCGGCGGTGGAAGGGCAGCGCAATTGTTCGAACCCGGCACCAGTGGCCGAAACCATAGCGCGCTGGGGGATATTTTGCGCGCCATCTCGATCCGCCGCCGGGGTATCACCGCACAGCAGAACCATCGGCACATTGCCTTTGCTGCCCTCGATCAGGGCAGTTGCGGCGTTTGATAAAGCGGGGCCGTGGGTGATGGTGGCAACCCCGGTCTTGCCGCTGACAAGGCCATAGCCAAGCGCCATCATCACGGCACCGGATTCGTGCGTCGAGGGCACGAAAGTACCACCGCAATGGCGGGTAAAATCGTTACCGATGAACAGGTTGGCATCCCCAAGCAGGCCGAACATGGTGTCGATCCCGTGGGCGGCAACGGCGCGGGCGATAGCGCGGTGAACCTCTATATTGTCTGGGTTTGTATCTGGCATTTTTCTAATCCTTTAAGGCCGACCCCACCCGTTCAGGGGCGGTTTCGGCTGTCCGTTCACATAGAATTCACACGTCGCGCATAGGGTGCGCGGCACGCAATAAAGAGCGGAAAAGACCTAAGGTTTGTCGGGTTGCGCGATCTGGGCGCGACGGCGCAGATCGGGGCCGAAATAACGGCGCGCGAACAGGCGGATTTTCACCGTGTTTTCGCGAGACGTTACGTCCAAAGGCCCTGACAGATGCATGCAATTCCCTTATACTTGTCAGCGACAACTATAACACAGGAGATTGAAATGGAAACCCTTCACCCGGACGGCTGGGCCGCCCCCATCGGTTACGCTAACGGCATCAAGGTGCCAAATAGCGGCCACACGATTTACATCGCCGGGCAAGTGGGCTGGAGCGCCGATCAGGTGTTTGCAAGCGAAGATCTGGTGCCACAATTCGAGCAGGCGCTCAAGAACGTGCTGGCGGTGTTGGCGGCGGGGGGCGGTAAACCCGAACATATCTGCCGCATGACCGCCTATTGCTGCGACAAGCCGCAATATCTGGCGGTGCGCAAACAACTTGGCGGTATCTGGCGTGAGCATATGGGCAAACATTTTCCGGCCATGAGCATGATTTTTGTATCTGATTTATTGGATCATCCGGGGTTGATCGAGCTTGAAGCGACGGCGGTTATTCCCGCAGATTCATAGCGACCGGATCGACGGGCCGCGCGCCGGTTTTGGCCGGCCCCGCCGCTCGATCTGTTTGAGCATGGTGGCAATGGTGATGGCACCGAATGTGGCTTTGGCGATGTCGTCAATCTCGCACATCACGTCAAACAGCGCCCATTCTGTCAGAGTGGCCACATCTTGATCGGCCAGTTTGCAATCGCTTTTGGTGTCTTCAAACAAGTCGATAATATCCAGCAAGGTCGTGCGCCGGGCGTTACCAATAAAGCTGTAGCCGCCGCCGACGCCACGGGTCGAACGCACCAGACCAGCCCGCCCCAGATTGTGCATGACCTTGGCCAGATGATGCGAGGAGACGCGGAATTTCTCGCCGATCTCGGCGACGGAAAGCTGCTTTTCGGGATGTGCGGCCAGTTCGACAAGGGCGAAAATCGCAAGGCGGCTGGATTGTTGCATCAGTCGTCCAATTCTTTTTCAAGCTGGATATAAGGCCCGGCGACCATGCCTTCCGAGCGGAAAAACGCCATGTGAAGCTGATTTTGCCGCGCCACCATGGTGCGCATTATAGTAACTCCGGCGGCTTTGAATTCAGCCGAAATCGCCTGAAACAGATGCTCGCCGATGCCTTGCTGGCGGATATCGGGCTCTACCGAAAAGGCGAAAATCCAGCCGCAGGGTTCCGAACCGAACTCCCACCCGCGGATCTCGCCGACAATATAGCCCAGCACGGCACCGTCAGTCGCCTGATCCGTGGATTCAGCCACCAGAAAAAACCGCCGATCCGTGTAGCGCGTAGCGTAGCGTTCAAAAACATCGCGCCAGTAATCGGGTTTGGCGCGATCCGTGACCCGCGCATCAAGGGCGGCAATGGCTGCCAGATCGCCCTCGGTCACTTTGCGGATTGACGGGGTGGAATTGATGTCGATCATGGTTTTCCTTATTGCTTGGCCCTATGCCCAGCCAAAGCCGCATATGTGTATCGCAA
>JAADIC010000229.1 GCA_013151535.1 Alphaproteobacteria bacterium
TGTCAGCGTCGCCTCAGCGCCGGGGAATTTTTCAAACGCGAAGCGCGGGATTTTGGTGACAACATAGTCAATCGTCGGCTCGAATGATGCGGGCGTGACCTTGGTGATGTCGTTGTCGAGTTCATCCAGCGTATAGCCCACGGCCAGCTTGGCGGCGATCTTGGCGATCGGGAAACCGGTGGCTTTGGAGGCCAAGGCGCTGGAGCGCGACACCCGTGGGTTCATTTCGATCACCACCATGCGCCCATCCGCCGGATTAACCGCCCATTGCACGTTCGAGCCACCGGTTTCCACCCCGATTTCGCGCAACAGAACGCTGATCGAAAGCGTCCGCATCAACTGGTATTCTTTGTCGGTCAGGGTCAGGGCGGGCGCGACCGTGATGCTATCGCCGGTATGCACGCCCATCGGGTCGATATTCTCAATGGCGCAGATGATGATGGCGTTGTCGGCTTTATCGCGCACCACCTCCATCTCGAACTCTTTCCAGCCCAGCAGGCTTTCGTCGATCAGGATCTGGTTAACCGGGCTGGCATCCAGACCGGAGGCGCAAATCGCTTCGTAATCCTCACGGTTATAGGCGATGCCGCCGCCGGTGCCGCCCATGGTGAAGGCCGGGCGGATGATGGCGGGCAGGCCGATATCCGGCAGGGCCGCCATGCATTCCTGCATGCTTTCGGCAATGGTGGCGCGGGGGTTTTCGATGCCCAGGCGATCCATGGCTTCGCGGAATAGTTTGCGATCCTCGGCCATTTCGATGGCTTTGCGATCCGCACCGATGAGCTCGACGTTGTACTTTTCCAGCACGCCGAGATCATCAAGCGCCAGCGCCGTGTTCAGCCCGGTTTGCCCGCCCATGGTTGGCAACAACGCGTCGGGGCGCTCTTTTTGGATGATTTTGGCGACGATTTCCGGCGTAATCGGCTCGATATAGGTGGCATCGGCCATGGCCGGATCGGTCATGATGGTGGCCGGGTTGGAATTGACTAGGATGACACGGTAGCCTTCCTCCTTGAGGGCTTTGCAGGCCTGTGCGCCGGAATAATCGAACTCGCAGGCCTGACCGATGATAATGGGGCCTGCGCCGATTATCATGATGGATTTTATGTCGGTTCTTTTCGGCATTTTCGGCCCTGATTATGCGGCCCGTCAGGAACGAGCCAGACGGGGGAAGGGGGATTCTCGTGGATCAGCAAATTGCGCTGGTTATAATCAGTGGGGGCGTGGGTTCAAGGGGGGAATGCCGCTATTCCCATTCCATCGCCTCAAACACCGCCTGCGCGTTGCGCCCGGCCAGTTGATTGAAGTTTTGCAAGTAAGCGAAATCGCTTTGATCGACCTTGACCGCGCCGATGATATCGCCGCCCGCCTCAATATGGGCGGCCATCTGTTGGCGCAGATTGACGAGGTAATCATAGGTGTCGGCAAAAGCGGTAAACAGATCGGTCGGGTTGCCGTGGCCGGGGATCAGGTGCTCGGGTTCCAGCGCTGCGATGGCGTCGAAACTTTGCAGCCAGGTGACGGTATTGGAGACCGATGAAACCGTGAGAAGACGCTCGGTATAAACGATGTCGCCGGTGAAGACCGCACTTTCTGAGGGCACCCACAGGAAGGCGTCGCCGGGTGTGTGGGCCGCTCCGATATGGCTAAGGGTCATCGTGGTGTCGCCAAGGGTCAGGGTCATGGTTTTGGCGAAGGTTTCGGTGGCGGTCATGGCCTCGGTTCCGGTTAGGCCAAATTCACCCACAAGCGCGATGAGGCCGGTGAATTGCAGGCTTTCGCGATCAAGCTGATCGGCCACGGCGGCGTCAGATGCGATGATGCGCGCACCGCGCTCGATCCAGTAGGAATTGCCGATCCAGCGGTGATCCTGCCCGCCGGAATTGATGACGATGCGCACAGGCTGATCGCTGAATTTTCTAATTGTGCGGTCGATCTGGGCCGCCCCATGATAGGTGCCACCGGGATCGACCAGCACCAGACCGTCGCTGGTGATGACCACGCCAAAGGTGGCGTTGTTGGCCAGATTGCCGGGGCCGCGATTACCGAGCGGGCCGACGATGGCATAGATATTGTCGGTGACTTTCACGGGTTTTAGTTGCGCAAATGCGGGCTGGCTGATGAGGACCAGCAGGGTCGTGAGGATACGGATCATGGTGGCGGGCCTTTCGCACTGTCAGTGGTGCAGGATAGGAAAACGGAAAACGCAGGGGAAGTGGGTAACGGGTCGCAGCCCGCCGTCAGGGCCTGCCGTTGTTATTTTCGGGTCGGCTTTGAGCCGCTATTTGGCTGGGTCGGGTGGAAATTGAACAGGACGCGCGCCCCTCCTATTTGAAATTCGGGGCGCGTTTCTGCACATTCGCCATCACCGCCTCGACCTGATTGGGGCTGGCGATAATCTCGGCCTGCAATTCGGCCTCAAGGCGCATGCCGTCACCATAGGGCGCGCACCACGCCTCTTCCACCAGCCGCTTGGCATCGCGCAGAACCTCGGGCGAACGTGTCGCCAGATCGGCGGCAAAAGCCCGCGCTGCTGCCAGCGGATCATCGGCCAGCCTTGTGACCAGCCCCATGGCAAGGGCCTCATCCGCGCCGAGAATACGCGCGGTCATCATCAGCTCCTTGGCCTGATCGGCGCGCACAAGTTTTGGCAGGTTTTGCGTCAGCCCCATATCCGGGATCAGCCCCCATTTGCTTTCCATGATCGAGAACCGCAGATCGGGGCCGGCAATGCGAAAATCCGCCGCCAGCGCCAGTTGCGCCCCACCACCAAACGTGGCCCCTTGCAGGGCGGCGATCACCGGCACGCCCAGTTCCTGCCAGACGAAACAGGGTTTCTGGAACATATTGGCCAGATCGCCCTTGGGCGGGTTCAGCATCTGCACCCGAATATCCGCAATGTTGGCGATCAGCTCGCCGAACACATTGGTGTCGATACCGGCGCAGAAACTGTCGCCCTGACCGTACAGCACCACGGCGCGTAGCCCTTTCACGGTTTGCAGGCTTTCACCGGCCTCGCGGATGGCCGTGAACATTTTCATGTCCAGCGCGTTCATCTTGTCGGGCCGTGCCAGCGCCACTTCGGCAATATTGTCGGTGATGGTGATTTCAACGCGTTTTGACATGGGCTGGCTCCTCTGGTGGCTGTCGCCAGATTGTCCTGCCTTGGGCGTGCGTGCAAGTCTGGCGTCGCGTCAGTTTGTTGCGTAAGCTGTAGCAAAAGAGCGAGCAAAGGGGTGCATCCATGCGCTGGATAGTCAGGTTGATCGGGGCGGTTGTGGTGTTGGTGCTGCTGGCTGTCGGGGTGGTATCGCTGATCCCGGCGGAAAAAATCGCCGCCCTTGCCGCGCGTGAGATTTCCGCCAGCACCGGGCGCGAAGTGGCCTTCAGCGGCAAGATCAAGCCGGTGTTTTATCCGGTTCTCGGTATCAAAACCGAAGATTTCAGTATTGGCAACGCCGATTGGAGCGATGGCACCCCGATGCTGGTTGCAGACAGCCTGCTGGTCGGGGTCGAGCTGATACCGTTGTTTTCCGGTCAGGTCAGGATCAGGGAATTCCGGCTTGAGGGCGCTGTGATCCGGCTGGAAAGGGCGGCGGACGGTCAGGTGAATTGGGCGCTTGGGCAACAGGGTGCGGCTGATGCAGCGCCGTCTGAAGGTAGCGGTCTGCCGCAAATCTCGCTCAAGGACGGGCGGATTGTGGATGGCAGCGTGAGTTATTTCGATCGCCAATCGGGCACAACGCTTTCGCTTGATGCGATCAATCTGGCGGTGGCTTTGCCGGATTTCGCGGGCAAGGCCCGCGCGAAAGGTGATGCGCGCTATAACGGGCAAAAGTTGGGCTTTGACCTTGATCTGAACAGCCTCTCGGCCCTGTTGGATGGTAAGCTGGCGGATGTAAACCTGGCCCTGTCGGGGGATTTTGGCACGATGTCTTATAAGGGGCGCGCCGGGCTTGATCCGGTGGTGGCCGAGGGCGCGGTTGAGGCCAAAATCACCGATCTGGCCGCATTGGGGGCGCTGGCTGGTCAGGAGGATGCGCTGGCGGGGCTGGCGAAATCCGCTGCTCTGTCGGGTAAGCTGACCTATAGCGAGGCGGGTGATTTGTTCCTGCGCGGTGCTGAAATCACGCTCGATGAAAACCGGCTCACCGGCGATATTGATCTGGCGATGCAGGAGCCGCCCATGCTGACGGCGAAACTGGTGGCGGGGGAGCTCGATTTTTCGAGCTTTGCCGGCGGCTCGGGATCCAACGCCAGCAGCACCGAAACGGGTTGGTCAACGACAGAAATCGACCTCACCGCCCTGCATGCGCTTGACGCGGATATCGGTTTTGCGGCGGCGTCGATCAATCTTGGCATGGCGCGCCTTGGTGAGACCCGCCTGCGTGCAACACTTGATCGCGGGCGTCTGGTGATCGGCCTCAAGAAGGTCGCGGCCTATCAGGGCAGCGTCTCGGGCGAATTTGTGGTTAACGCGCGCGGCGGGTTGTCCATGGGCGGCAATCTGGCCCTTAAGGGCGTGCAATTGCAACCGCTGCTGCGCGAAATGGCGGATTATGACCGGCTGATCGCCGGGGCCTCGGGGCAGGTGAAATTTCTGACCTCGGGCAATTCGGTGGATGCGATGATGAACCGCTTGTCCGGTTCTGGCCGCATTGATATCGGCGCGGGCGAGATTATCGGCCTTGATCTGCTGGGCATGCTGCGCAATCTGGATGCCTCTTATCGGGGTGCGGATAACAAGACGATTTTCTCGGCCATCACTGGCAGCTTCACGATCAAGGACGGGGTTCTGGCCAATGACGATCTGAAATTCGCCTCGGGGCTGGTGGATGCCACAGGGGCCGGGCAGGTTGATATCGGCGCGCAAAAACTCACCTACCGCGTTGTTCCCGTGGCGTTTTCTGGTAAGGACGTGGCCTCGGCCGGGGGGCTGAGCGTGCCTGTTCTGATCTCGGGGCCGTGGTCAGATTTGAGTTTCAGGCCCGATCTGCAAGGGTTGTTTGACGGCGAACTGGCCAAGCAACGCGAGGCGCTGGAGGCGCGGGCGAAAGAGAATGTGCAGAAGATCAAGGCCGAGACCGAGCAGCGCCTGCGCGACGAGGCCGACAAGGCGATCAAGAAATCGCTGGAGGACGCGTTGAAGAAATCGCTGGGCTTGCCCTAGAGCCGGGTCCATAATATCTGACCCGCTCAGTTGCAGGCTGCGCGGGACAGGATCGTTTCACAAAACCGCCAAGGATCCCCATGCCGAAAAACCCGTTCGATCCCGCCGCAATCACCCCCGAAACCGCCAAGTTTGTGGCCGAGCTTGAGGCGCAACTGGCCGAGATGCCCGCCACCCACGAGGTGCCGGTCGATATCCTGCGCGCCGCCCGCGACGAGGGGATCGGCGCGTTCCCGTTTCATCCGCCGCTTGATGAAGCCGAGGAGATCACCTTTCCCCCCGCCAAGGGTGGCCCCGGCCGTGTGCGGGTGCTGCGCCCAAAGGGCAAGCCGACGGGGGTTTTTCTGCATATCCACGGTGGCGGCTGGACGCTGGGGCGGCCCTGGCATCAGGATCACCGGCTGAAAAATATCGTCAAGCAAACGGGTTGCGCGACCGTGTCGATCGAGTACCGGCTCGCCCCCGAAAACCCGTGGCCCGCTTGCGTTGAAGATTGCGCCACCGCCGCGCGTTGGCTGCTGGCCGAGATCAAGGACCTGTTCCAGACCGACCGCATCGTGATCGGCGGCGAAAGTGCGGGCGCCCATCTGGCGGCGACCACTTTGCTGAGCATGGCGCGCGAAAACCGGCTTGATCGGTTCCACGGCGCGCTGATGACCTACGGCGCTTACGACATGGCGATGACCCCCTCGACCGCCAATTGGGGCGCGCGCAAGCTGATCCTGTCAACCCCGACCGTGGCGTGGTTTTCCGGCAATCTGGCGATCCCGGCGGGCAAAATGCGCGACCCGTTGGTTTCGCCGCTTTATGGCGATCTTGCCGGTATGCCGCCCGCCCTGTTTCAATGCGGCACTTATGATCCGCTGCTGGACGACACCGCCTTCATGTCTGCGCGCTGGGCCGCCGCAGGCAGCGCGGCCCAAGTGATCTGGTACCCCGGCGGCGTGCATGCGTTTGATTATTTCGACACAGCACTGGCGGCCAAGGCCCACAGCGACGGGATCAGGTTTTTGCGGCGGGTCTTTGCGGGCAATTGACATTGCGCCGGATGCCGGAACGCCGCCGCCCAACCCAAACCTTACTGCCCGGTGGCCTTGAGCAACGCCTGATCCAGATCGCGGATCAGATCGTCGGCATCCTCGATCCCGATCGAGAACCGCAGCACGTTTGGCCCGGCCCCGGCTGCGATTTGCTGCTCCGTCGTCAACTGCCGGTGGGTGGTGGAGGCCGAGTGGATCACCAGGGATCGCGCATCGCCCAGATTGGCCACATGGCTGAAAATCTCAAGCCCGTTGACCATCTTCACGCAAGCCTCATAGCCGCCCTTGATCGCAATCGTGAACAAAGCGCCAGCGCCTTTCGGGCAAATCCGCGCCACGCGCGCGTAATAGGGCGAGGATTTGAGGCCAGCATAAGTGACTTCCTCGACCCGCGGATCGTTTTCCAGCCATTGCGCCAGCTTTTCGGCGTTCTCAACATGACGCTCCATGCGCAGGCTTAGGGTTTCGGTGCCCATCAAGGTGTAATGCGCCGCCTGCGGGTTCATGGTCATGCCGAGATCACGCAACCCGATGGCGATGCCGTGAAAGGTAAAGGCCAGATTGCCGAAAGTTTCGTGGAATTTCAGGCCGTGATAGGCGGGTTCAGGCGCGGAAAGCGACGGGAACCTATCGCTGGCGGACCAGTCGAAATTACCGCTGTCAACCACGCAGCCGCCCATCACGGTACCATTGCCGGTTAGGTATTTTGTGGTCGAATGCACCACCAAACTAGCGCCATGTTCAAACGGACGGCAGAGATACGGCGTCGCCGAAGTGTTGTCGACAATCAGCGGCACACCCACCTGATCGGCCACCCCGGCAATGGCATCCAGATCGGTGATATAGCCGCCGGGATTGGCAATGCTTTCGCAAAAAACCGCGCGGGTATTTTCATCACACGCCGCCGCAACCGCATCGAGATCGTCAAAATCAACGAACCGGGCCTCCCATCCAAACCGCTTGATGGTGTGGCTAAGCTGGGTGACCGAGCCGCCATAAAGCCGGGTCGAGGCGACCACGTTCAGCCCCGGTCCCATCAGCGGAAACAGCGCCATGATCTGGGCCGCGTGACCGGATGAGCAGCAGACTGCGCCAACCCCGCCCTCCAGCGTGGCGATACGTTCCTGAAGCACCGCGACCGTCGGGTTTGTCAGGCGTGAATAAATGTAACCAACCTCTTGCAGGTTGAACAACGCCGCCGCGTGATCGGCATCGCGAAACACATAGGCGGTGGTCTGGTAGATCGGCGTTTGGCGCGCACCGGTAGCCGGATCAGGCCGCGCACCGGCGTGAATTTGCAGCGTGTCAAAGCCGTATGTCGGGCCGTTTTCGGTTTCGTCGGACATTTTATTCCCCTCGTTCCGGACTGTTTTGCCGCGAGCCTAGGCGATTGAAAACCCTGCCACAAGGCGCGGTTCTCAACCTTGGTCGGAAAGGAAGGAAGGGTACCACCTGCGTTGGATTTGCGAACGAATGCCCCGCCTGTTTCAAAGTTTAGAGGAGATTATTCCGGTGTTGAACCCACCCATGCGCAGCTCACCAAACAAGCGCTGGTTTTCGATCTTCGGGCAGCGGTTCTGGATCACCTGAACCCCGCGCGCCGTGGCCAGTTCCGCCGCCTCGGC
>JAADIC010000328.1:0-7478 GCA_013151535.1 Alphaproteobacteria bacterium
TTATGACCGCCGGGGCCGGGGCCAACAAGATGTATGGCGGCACCGGCAATGACACGATTGTCGCGGGTAGCGGCAGCGATACCGTGCATGGCGGCAATGGCAATGACACCATCACCGGCGGTAATGGCAAGGATAAATTATACGGCGATGATGGCAATGACGTGATTAACGGTGGTGGCAAATCCGACACGATTTATGGCGGTGGTGGTAATGACACCCTGACCGGCAGTTCGGGGGCGGATACTTTTGTTTTCACCCAGCGCGCTGGCGACGATGTGATTACCGATTTCACCAATGGCAGCGACAAGATCGACCTCAGCGGCTTTGGCGTGGCATATTCGGCGATCAGCGCTGCCACAAGTGCGGTGACCGGCGGGGTGTTGATCGATCTTGATCTTGTTGGCGGGTCTGGCTCGATTTTTCTCGAAAGTTTTGTGCTGGGAAATTTGGATGTCAGTGATTTCATTTTGTAACATCGGCGTCAGTCGCCAGGTCCGAGAGCCAATCAATTGATGCCGTTGGCCTGTTGCAGCACGCGGATATAGGCGACGATGGCTTTGACGTCACCCGGTGTCACGCCCTCAATCGGAGGCATGTTGCCAAACGTCCAGTGATGCGAAATCACGCCACCCTTGGCGGCGCGCTGAAACGCTTCTTCGCCGTGGTGACCGGGGCGGTAAAACTTGTGGATCAGCGGTGGTGCGATACCTTCCTGACCGGCGGCGTTCTGGCCGTGGCAAACCGCGCATTTGGCGTTAAACGCAGCCTCGCCGATTACCGCGCGACCGGTCAGTTCGGGCACGATCACCTTGGCCATCGGCTCACCGTATTGCGCATCCTTGAGCGGTTCCTCGGGGGTCATTCCAGGTGTGGATGTGTTCAGATAGGCGTATCCGCCCACTGCCAGCACAGCGACAGCGATCAGGGCGAAAGTGGATTTGGCGGCCATGGACAGCTCCTTTGCGGCGTTTTCACCCTTATGCCGCATGCAGTCAGGGGAAGGTCAAGTGAAAACAGGGCCTTGAAGCCCTTTATTGAGATGATGCTTAGAGGTTGCTCAGACTTGGTAAATGATGTGGATCAAATCGAAAAACTTGTGCCGCAACCACAGGAACTGGTGGCGTTCGGGTTCTCGATCACAAACCGCGCGCCGATCAGTTCTTGCGAATAATCAATCACCGCGTTGGCCAGAAACGGCAGGGATACCGCATCAATCAACACCTTCTGGCCCTGACTTTCCAGCACCAGATCATCATCTGCCGCCTCATCCAGCTTGATCTCGTATTGAAAACCGGAACAGCCACCGCCCTCAACCGCAACCCGAAGGGCCTGCGTTTTGTCAGCACCTTCATTGATGGCGGCAAGCTGGGCAAAGGCCCGCTCGGTGACTTTTGGCGGAAGGGTCAAGTCCATCTGTTATACCTGTTCGTTCTGTTCTACACTTGCCGCCAATATAGGCGCACAGACGTCTGGGGACAAGGTAAGGCAAAAATATGCTGGCGAGTTATGCCTGTAATCCCGCGCAAACGCGTGGGCGACTGACCGAGGAGGCCGAAAGCGCGCATCGCACCGCGTTTCAGCGCGACCGTGACCGGATCATCCATTCCTCGGCCTTTCGCCGCCTCAAGCACAAGACCCAGGTGTTTGTGGAGCACGAGGGCGATTATTTCCGCACGCGCCTGACCCACAGCATCGAGGTCGGGCAGGTGGCGCGGACCATCGCCTCGGTTCTGCATCTGAATTCCGAATTGACCGAGGCGGTGGCGCTGGCGCATGATCTGGGCCACACCCCGTTCGGCCATACCGGCGAGGATGCGTTAAACGACTGCATGAAGGATTACGGCGGGTTCGATCACAACGCCCAGGCGATCAAGATCGTCACCCTGCTTGAGCGCCATTATGCCGATTTCAACGGGTTGAACCTGACATGGGAGACGCTGGAGGGGCTGGCCAAGCATAATGGCCCCGTCACGGGCGATATTCCCAGGGCCTTGGCCGATTACAACGCGCGCCATGATCTTGAGCTTGGCACGTTCGCCTCGGCCGAGGCGCAGGTGGCGGCGATTTCCGATGACATTGCCTATAACAATCACGATCTTGATGATGGCCTGCGCGCCGGGCTGTTCAACGAGGAGCAAATCCGCGAACTGCCGATCATCGGCGCCTGTTATGATCGCGTCGATGCACTATATCCGGACCTTGATTTCATCCGCCGCCGGCACGAAGCGTTGCGCCGGGTGTTCGGGGTCATGGTCGAAGACGTAATCGACGAAAGCCGCCGTTTGATCGCCGCGGCCAACCCGCAAAGCGTTGCAGATATTCGAAATGGCGGCCAGCAACTGGTGCGGTTCTCGGGGCCGCTGTTTGAGGATCTGAAAATCATCCGGGCGTTTTTCTTCAAACATATGTATCGCCACTGGAAAGTCCGGCGCATGCGCCGCAAGGCCGCGATTATCGTGCGCGAGATGTTCGAGATTTTCATCGAGGATCCCGGTATGTTGCCGGATGGCTGGCAGAAATGGGCGGCGGGCGACGATCAGGGCCAGCGCGCCCGTGTCATTGCCGATTACATCGCCGGCATGACCGATCGTTTCGCGCTGGATGAACACCGAAAACTGGTTGATCCGATGGCGATGGGATAACGCGATGATTTCCAAAGAAGCCCTGCAATTGTTCGCGGCCCTGTTCGCGATTATGAACCCCCTGACCGTGGTGCCGATTTTTCTGGCCCTGACGGATGGTTATTCGATCGCCGCACGGCGCGGCGTGGCCCTGACTGTTTCGATCACCGTGTTTATCACCCTGTCGATCGTGCTGGTCAGCGGAACCCGCCTGCTGGAGTTTTTCGGCATTACAATCAACGACTTCCGCGTGGCGGGCGGCATCCTGATCTTTATCATGTCGCTCTCCTTGCTGCGCGCCACCCCCAGCCGTATGCGTCATATCCCCGAAGAGGCGGATGACGACAAATCCCATGACAATCCGGCGTTTTTCCCGCTGGCGATCCCGATGATGGCGGGGCCGGGTTCCATGACCACGGTGATCCTGTTTGGCAACACCTATACCGGGGGTGTGGGCATTCTGACGGCGATGGCGGTGATTGCCGTGGCCTGCCTGATGATCCTTTTGACCCTGTTCATGGCGAATTTTCTGGCCCGCGAGGTTGGCGTCACCGGCATGAATATCATGACCCGGCTGATGGGGCTGATCCTGTCGGCGGTGGCCGTGGGCATGATCTTCGCCGGTATTCGCGGCGCTTTTCCGATGCTGGCGGGGTAGTTTTACGGCGTGTCCGTCACCACGAACGCATCGAGCCCGAGGGTCGAGGTTAGGCCGGCCAAGGTGATGGTATCACCGGTGCCGAAATCAAACACCACATCGCCGCCCACAACGCTGGCATATGTGCTGACCAGATCAGTGGCATTGGTGAATATTACGCCCGGATTGGCGACGAGGAACCCGCCCAACAACAATAGATCGGTCGCCATATCGAAATCCAGGACCGTGTCATTTCCAAAGCCGGGTTCGTTAAAAATAAACGAATCGGCCCCTTTGCCGCCGGACATCAAATCATCGCCGACGCCGCCGTAAATCCGGTCATTGCCCTTATTGCCGTTCAGAATGTCATTGCCTTCGCCACCGAAGATACGGTCGTTGCCTTTGCCGCCATCCAGCCGGTCATTGCCCCGCTCACCAGCCAAAAGATCATCGCCGTCGGCGCTCGCGATTTGGTCGTTGCCCTTACCGCCCGCAAGCGTGTCGTTGCCGGTGCCGCCATAGATCTGGTCGTCGCCTTTGCCGCCTTCGATTGTGTCGTTGCCAGCCCCGCCGTCGATCCGATCATTGCCTCTGCCACCATTGATCGTGTCGGCGTTACCCCCGCCGGATATCCGATCATTGCCGTCATTGCCGCTGATCGTATCACTTCCGGTTCCACCTGAAATCGTATCATTGGCGTCGCCGCCGGAGATGAAGTCGGCCCCGGTGCCACCGTCAAGAAAATCCTTACCCGCGCCACCGAAAATTCTATCGTTATCGTCGTTGCCGAACAGGCGATCCCGACCTTCTTCGCCCTTGATAATATCGTCGCCAGAGCCGCCGGAAACCGTGTCGCGGCCAAGCCCGGTGCGAAAATAGTCGTCGCCGGAACCATTGATGATCCCAATTCTGCCAGACCCGCTACCAACCCGATCAGTGCCGATAATTGTGTCGTTCTGGGATGTAACCATGCCCGCAACGGATGAAAACGGGATGCTTGTCCCTGCCGTAAACGGCCCGCTGTTGACGGCCCCAAATGAAGTGAAAGCCGCAAACCACGCGTCAGCCTCCGCTGGCGAGGAGCTGCCGTTAAGTGGAATTGCGTCTCCGCCCAGCACAGCCAGAAACTCGCCTGCGGTAGCCAACGTAACGACTAACACTTGCGTTATTTTCCCCGCCCCCCAGCGAATTTCCACAACCGATCCAGTCGGCAATGCGGAAAACCCTGTAGTCGAGGTAGGCACCCCATTGAATGCATAACCGTAGATACTGGACCAATCCAACTGAATGCCGGGAACCGGGTTGGATGCACTTACGGGCGTTGTGACGCTGTAAGAGAACGAGGTGCTGAGATCAGGGCCAACAATCGAGAATGTGCTCGCTGCCACGCTGGTAAACAGCCCGTCGGTCGAACTGTATGTCGTCCGAAGCCCTTGAAAGGTATAGGTGGCCATTTAGAAAGCCTTTAAGTTGCATCTCGAAAAGTAAGTAAGACCCAAGTCGAAGTCAAGAATTTTGGGCGAGCCGTGCGGTCGCTGTATCCCATGTGGTTGCGTCCAGCCCACAAGATTGGGTTCCAGAGCATGAAAAATCGCCACGGCTGACGGGATTGATCCAATCAGCCGTGGCAGTTGGTGTGATCTTCGCCGGTATTCGCGGCGCGTTTCCGCTGTTGGCGGGAACCGGTTAGACCGCTAACACCAGACTTGAATCCAGCCCGATGGTTGTGGTCAGCCCGGTCAGGGTGATGGTATCACCGGTGCCAAAATCAAACACAACATCCGTTCCCCCGACAACACTGGCGTAGCTGCTGACAAAATCGGCGGCGTCGATGAAGGTCACGCCTGCATTGGCAGCAAGGAAATCCGCCAGAATTAAAACATCCGCGTTGATATCGAAATCCAGAACCGTGTCATTGCCAAAGCTCGGTTCGTTAAAGATAAACGCATCCGAACCTTTGCCACCAGCCATGATGTCGTTGCCGACACCGCCGGAAATCTGGTCATTGCCCTTGTTGCCGTTCAGAATGTCGTTGCCGTCACCGCCGACGATCAGGTCATTGCCCTTGCCGCCATCCAGCCGGTCATTGCCGCGCCCGCCCGACATAATATCATTGCCGTCAGCGCCCGCGATTTGATCGTTGCCCTTGCCACCTGAAATCGTATCGTTGCCGGTACCGCCATAAATCTGGTCGTTGCCCTTGCCGCCCACGAGTGTGTCGGCCTCCGAGCCGCCGTGGATCTGGTCATTGCCTTTGCCGCCCAGAATGCGGTCAATGCCTGCACCGCCAGCCAGACGATCATCGCCATCGCCACCAGCGACGGTATCTGCGCCGGCATCGCCGCTCATGCTGTCATTGCCGATACCACCCACCAGCAGGTCGTCGCCATCGCCGCCCTGTATCTGGTCCTTGCCGGTGCCGCCATAGAGCTTGTCATTGCCAGCCCCGCCGGAAAGCCTGTCCTTGCCGTCATCGCCCCAAATGCGATCATTGCCAAGGCCGCCATCAACCGTATCCTTGCCCGATCCCATATGCAGAAAATCCGCGTTGTCGGTGCCAAGCAGGGTGTCATGCGGGGTCATGGTGCTGCCCAGAACCGTCAAAAACGGGATGGCCGCGCCGGGTGTGAACGGGCCGGAGGTGACTGCACCCGCGCCGGTCCAGGTGGTTTGCCAAGCATCGATTTCAGCCGGTGTGGACGTCTCGTTAAGCGGAATTGCGTCGCCGCCAAGCTGGACGACCAACTGTTCCGTGGCGCTGATGATGATATTCATGAATTGGGAAACCTGCCCGGTCCCCCAAGTGATTTCACCGATGTAAAATTGCATGGCGGTGAATTGCGCCTGCGAAACCTGCCCACCATCAAGGGCGAGCGCATAGGGGGACGCGCCGGTCATTTCAACTTGTGGAAATGGATTGAACGGGCCCGCCGCCAGGATAATTGTATAGCTCAGACTGGTGAGGCTGTCGGGGCCGATGAAAGAGATGGCCCCCCCCGTTGCGGTTAAAATATTGCCTGTGGCCGGGTCAATTGTGGTTCGGATTCCTAAAAAACTATATGTCGACATTGTTTGCTCCCATTAATATCCGACAACCATTAACAGGTTTTGACTGGCGGTTAAAAGCGAAAGCTGCCCGGAATGCAGAAATTTAATACCGGTGTCGGATCAGCACCACAGCGCGATCCCGACAACAGGCCACAGTTATTTTGCGGTTACAGTATCAGGTTTGTATCAAGCCCCAATGTGGTGGTCAGGCCGGTCAGTGTGATAGTGTCGCCATTGAGAAAGTCAAACACCACATCCGTGCCGCCGACAACACTGGCATATGTCGATACCAGATCGGTGGCATCTGTATAGACGATACCGAGATTGGCGGCCAGATAGTTGGTCAGCATTATCCGTTCCACTGACGCATCAAAATCGGTGATCGTGTCGTTGCCGATGCTGGAGGAATAGAAAACGAACCCGTCCATCCCCCTGCCACCGGTCATGATGTCGTCACCAGCGCCACCGGCCATCTCGTCACTGCCTTTGCCGCCATTCAGGATGTCATTGCCGTCACCGCCGATCATCAGGTCGTCGCCTTTGCCGCTAAACAACGTATCGTTACCGGCCCCGCCATTGATCGTGTCATCGCCTTTACCGCCAAGAATTAGGTCGTCGCCCTTGCCGCCGCCAATGGTGTCATTGCCCCGGCCACCAAGGAGCTTGTCATTGCCCTTACCGCCGTCAATCTGGTCGTTCTCGGTACCGCCGTTGATTAAGTCATTGCCTTTGCCGCCCAGGATCGTGTCGTTTCCGGCGTTTCCGAACAGGCGGTCATTGCCGTTGCCGCCAGAAATCATATCCATACCCGCGCCGCCCGAGATGGTGTCGTTGCCGTCTTCACCAGCCAGATTGTCGTCATTGTTGCCGCCGGAAATCTGATCGTTCTGGGTGCCGCCGCGGATTTTGTCATTGCCGTCGCCACCCGACAGATTGTCCTTGCCGCTGTCGCCCCAGATGCGATCATCGCCAAGGCCGCCGCTTACAGTGTCCTTGCCGCCGCCCATGTGGAAATAATCCGCCGCATCCGTACCCACCAAAGTGTCATGCGGCGACATGGTGGAATTCGCAACCGAAGAGAACGGAATAACCACGCTTGGGGCAAACGGGCCCGAGGTAACCGCACCCGTGGCCGTCCAGGTGGCTTGCCAGTTGTTGATATCCGTCGGTGT
>JAADIC010000328.1:7508-10662 GCA_013151535.1 Alphaproteobacteria bacterium
ACCATCTGCTCGGTCGGGCTGAGCGCAACATTCAGGAACTGCGCCGTCAACCCGGCCCCCCAGGTGACTTCGCCAATGAAAAACTGCAAAGCGTTCATTTGCGCGGCTGGCATCTGGGTTCCATCCAGCACCAGCGCGTAAGGGGATGCGCCTGACATCTGGACCTCGGGGAAAGAGGGGCCCGGGCCAGGGGGCACGCCTGATGTCTGGACCTCAGGGAAAGAGGTGGGCGCGCCTTGAGGTGCCGCGATTGTATAGCTCATACTTGTCAAACTGTCCGGCCCGACAAATGATATGACCCCGCCGGTCGAGGATAAAAGGTCGCCGGTGATGGCGTCCTGAGTGAATCTGAGACCAGAAAAATTGTTCGTTGCCATGGGAGACTCCTACATGTTGGTTAACTTTTGTTAACATGGGCGCAGGTGGCAAGCCTTGATTTCAGTCAATCAACCACTGGCAGAAACTATACCCACATGTGCAGCGGATGCGAAGGGCTGGTGGGCGTGAAATGCGCATCCCGGGTGGCCAATCGCCCGCCCCGCCGCAGCAATCGACGCTGGATAGCCTCAAACACATGTGTTACATCGCGCGAAGCCACAGATGCGGATCACCACGATGAATCTTTTTACCGAAATCAGAACGCTTGTTCTGGAAAAACTGACAGACTTGCAGGGCGACGGCCTGTTGCCGGGCGGACTTGAGTTTACCAATGTGGCGGTCGAACCGCCGCGTGATCCCTTGCACGGCGACATGGCCACCAATGCGGCGATGGTGCTGGCGAAAGCCGCCAAGATGAAACCGCGCGATATTGCCGGGGCTTTGGCCGAAAAGCTGGCGGCTGATCCGCGCATCACCAGCGCCGATGTGGCCGGGCCGGGGTTTTTGAACCTGCGCCTTGCGCCGGATAGCTGGCGGGCGATTATCCCTGTGGTGCTTGCGGCGGGGGCCGATTTTGGCCGCTCGAATATGGGCGCTGGGCGTAAGGTGAATGTCGAATATGTCTCGGCAAACCCCACCGGCCCGTTGCATGTGGGCCATACGCGCGGTGCGGTGTTTGGCGACGCGTTGGCCAGCCTGCTGGATTTTGCCGGCTACGAGGTGACGCGGGAGTATTACATCAACGACGGCGGTGCGCAGGTCGATGTACTGGCGCGCTCGGTTTACCTCAGGTATTTGCAGGCCAACGGGCAGGATGTGGAATTTCCCGACGGCACTTATCCCGGCGATTATCTGGTCGCGGTGGGTGAAGCGGTGAAGGCCAAACATGGTGATGCGCTGGTCGGTAAACCCGAAAGCGATTGGCTGGCGGAATTGCGCGAATTTTCGACCCAGGCGATGATGGATATGATCCGCGCCGATCTGGCGGCTTTGGGCATCAAAATGGATGTGTTTTTCAGCGAAAAATCGCTCTACGGTACCGGCCGGATTGAGGCGGCCTTGAAGGCGCTGGATGACAGGGGCCTGATTTACGAGGGTGTGCTTGAGCCGCCCAAAGGCAAAAAGCCCGATGATTGGCAGCCGCGTGTGCAAACCCTGTTCAAATCCACCGAACATGGCGATGACGTGGATCGCCCGGTCAAGAAATCCGATGGCGGCTGGACCTATTTTGCCCCCGACATCGCCTATCATTTCGACAAGATCGAGCGTGGGTTTGACGAGCTGATTGACGTGCTGGGGGCGGATCACGGCGGCTATGTCAAACGCATGAAAGCGGCGGTTTCGGCCCTGTCGGATGGTCGTGTGCCGCTTGATATCAAGCTGACGAAACTGGTGAAGCTGTTCAAAAACGGCCAGCAGTTCAAAATGTCCAAACGGGCGGGCACGTTTGTCACCCTGCGCGATCTGGTCGATCAGGTTGGCCCGGATGTGACCCGCTTCGTGATGCTGACCCGCAAAAATGATGCCGCGCTTGATTTTGATTTCGACAAGGTGACAGCACAGGTCAAGGAAAATCCGGTGTTTTATGTGCAATACGCCTATGCCCGCATCAACTCGGTTCTGAAAAAGGCAAGCGATGCGGGAATTGCCACCGATCTGGCGGCATTGCAGGGCGCGGACCTGTCGGAAATCAGCCACGACAGTGAGCTTGATCTGGTCAGGAAACTGGGCGAATGGCCGCGCCTGCTGGAGCTTGCGGCGCGCAATAACGAGCCGCACCGGATTGCGTTTTACCTTTACGAGCTGGCTTCGGAGCTGCACGCGCTGTGGAACAAGGGCCACGAGCTGCCCGAGCTGCGGTTCCTGCAAGAGTCAAATCCGCAACGCTCGCAAGGAAAAATTGCCCTGATATCAGCCGTTTCTGTTGTACTTTCAGCAGGTCTTGGTATCCTTGGCGTAACCCCGATGGAAGAAATGCGGTAAAATCGCGTCAAAATACAACATCTGGGGATGAGAGCGGGCGCACGCACAAAACACGCGTGCAGATAAAGGGCAGGAAAATGTCGCAACAGGCATTGCACGGGCGAAATGCGCCCGAGGAACACGATTCAGAACCCGGATCGGTGGCAAATTTCACCGCGTGGCTTGGGGCGCTCACGTCTTTGGGCCTTGTGGCGGGGCTTGGCATCTGGGGCTACCAGTTGACCTTGCGCGATGTAAACGATGTGCCGGTCATTCGCGCCATGACTGGTGCGCCGCGGGTTTTGCCTGATGATCCCGGAGGCGAAACCGCCGCCCATCAGGGCCTTGCGGTCAACAATGTACAAACCGGCAACGGCACTGAAACTGCCGCCGATCGTGTGGTTCTGGCCCCGGAACCGGTGCGCCTGAGCGATGAGGATATCGCCAGGATCAACCTGCGCCCTCTCAAGCGCGACCAGAAACTGGCCAGCATGCCGCAGAATATGACCGATGTCAGCGCCGTCACCGATCCCGCCGACGAGATCGAGGCGCTGGTTCTGCAAGCTGTGTCGCAGTCTTCAAAAGATGCCAGGATCGGCAATCTTGCCCGCCTGCCGGGGGTCAAACGCTCGCCGCGTCCCCGGGCGCGCAGCGTTGTTGCCTCGTTGACGATACCGCCGGAACTGGTGGCCGCAACTGGTCATAATGTGGATGTTGACGCCTCGGAAATCCTGTCGGGCACGCGCCTTGTGCAGCTTGGCGCGTTTGACGATGTGGGCACGGCAAAGCGCGAGTGGGACAGTATTATCGCGCG
>JAADIC010000007.1 GCA_013151535.1 Alphaproteobacteria bacterium
CGCCCGCCGCGACAGCCCCCAGCGGATCAAGCGGTTCAAGCAGCGCGGCGGCCACATGCGGCTGCACAGCCAAGACCACGGCGCGGCTGCGAATTGTCCCGCGATTGGTTTTCACCAGAAACGCACGGCCAATCCTGCCCAAGCCAAGCACGGCGACACCGGTACGCAGTTTCGGCCCCAGATCTTTGGCCAGCTTGGCGGGAATGGTGCCGATACCGTTTTCCCACGAATAGAGATGCCGCCCCGGCTGGCTGCCTTTACGCGCTTTCAGAATGGCGCGAATGATGGAGCCGTGCGCGTGCTCCATTTCCGCCAGCCGGGAAAATGCTCCATTGATCGACAGCTTGCGGGAATCCCCCATGAACAGGCCCGCCGCCATCGGCTCGATCACCTTATCCGCGAATTCCCGGCCAAACCGGCGGCTGGCAAAATCGTGGATGCTTTCTTCAGTTATGGCTTTTCGGCGCGGTCGAAGGGCTTCCAGCATCACTGATAGCCGGCCCTGTGGTGACAGGTAATTCGACATCAAAAAACCAGCCGGATGGGTGGAAATACCGCTAAGGCGGCCCTGATCGCGCAAATAGCGCCGTTTGACGTTTTCACCGAGATCGCTTGCCGAAGCCAGAAGGCCGAGCGCGTCAAGACGCGCGCCCGCGCCGGGAACCGACGCGTTAAACGTGGTCGGCCCATGTTCCATCAGATAGCCGCCAAAGCGTTCGGAGATCGCATTGCCGCCAGCGACAACCTGGCGTTCAAGCACCTGAACATCCAACCCGTGTGACACCAGGCCATGGGCTGTTGCAAGCCCGGACACGCCGCCGCCAATGACCACCACGTCAACCATCAGCCGCGCCGCCGCTGGTTTCGTGCAAACGCTGGTGGGCCAGCTTCGCCAAAACGGCGCTTTGCAAGCAAGGTCAGATCGGCGCTGGTAACTTCGGCGCGCCCCTGTTCGCGGACAAATCCTTCGGCCCGCTGGCGCACCATGCGCCGCACAAAGGCGGGGACGCGGGCGATTTTATCTTCGGCCTCGCGCGACCATTTCATCGCCTCTTGTTCGCGCTTGAGCGGGGCGATCACTTTGCCACCTTTCGGTTGATAGCTGCACAAACTATCCTCACCCATCATGTTGCCCCCGGCAGCCAGTGGCCGCGCACGACATCCGCCGCAAAGTTTCTGAAACTCGCAAATGCCACAACGCCCCTCCAGATCGGGTGTGCGCAGCGCCTTCAGCACCGGGGCATTTTCCCAAATCTGCTGAAACGATTGTTCCATCAGTGATCCGGCAGAATTGTCCATATAGGGGCACGGCGTAACCTCGCCGCTGGGCGTTACCCGCGCATAGCGTTTGGCGGCGATACAGCCACCGGAATCATAGCCATGCGCCGCTGTAATCGGCCAGTCCGGGTCCATTTCCATGGCGATGCGCTTGAAATGCGGGGCGCATTTGGCGCGCACCATCAGGCGTTGTTCCGCCCGCGCAGCATGGGCCACCCTGCGCAGGACAGTATCGTATTTTTCCGCCGATATGCCTGAGTATTTCTCGCCCCGGCCGGTGCAAACCATGAAAAACACATTCAGAACCATGGCACCGGACTCCCGCGCGAAGGCGATCATATTGTCGATCTCGCCTGCGGTTTCTTCGGTGACGCAGAAATGTATCTGGAACGGCATCTGCGCGTCTTTACAGGCGTCTATTCCGGCCATGGTTCTGGCCCATGCGCCGCTGGCACCGCGAAATGTGTCATGTCTTTCTGGATCGAGCGAATCCACCGATATGCCCATGCCCGCCAGACCGGCCTGTTGCAGAACCTTGATGCGCACAGGTGTCAGCGACATGCCATTGGTCCCCAGCACAACCATCAGCCCGAGGGCGCTGGCATGTTCCACAAGGGCCGTCAGATCCGGGCGCAGGGTTGGCTCACCACCGGTCAGAACCACCATCGCCTCTGGCCCCACCGCCGCAATTTCGCCCAGCACGCGTTTCAAATCCGTGGTGCAAAGCTCGTCCTTGCCGCCGTCTTTCAGATGGGTTGCGTCCAGATAACAATGGGCGCAGGCAAGGTTGCATCTTTGCGTCAGGTTCAGCGCCACCAGATATGGCGCATCCGCTGTAGTGTTGGATGCCACGCGCGACATCAGGCTTGTCCGGGGTCTACCGGACACATGGCCATGCGCGAGGCGGCGAAGGCGTCATCCTCGATCCGGCTATCGACAATTTTCAAGCCGCGATCACGGGCAAAATCCTCGATCGCGGTTCTGACCTGGGCGCGGAAGGCCTCGGGCACCCGTTGCAGCCGCGCCAGCGGGGCCGTACGCCAGATGATTTCACCGCGCGTGGCGGGTTTGAGTGCGGCCTCGGCCAGGAAGGGTTCCAGATGCGCAATCGCGACGATCTCACTGGCGTCCCGGCGGGCTGATTTCTCGGCCCGCAGGCCAATGTTTTCGCGCATCTGCTGATCGGAAACCTCATCCAGCAACACGCGGGCGTCATCGGCCCAGCCCAGCGGCTCGAAACTCTGGGCAGCCGCCTTGTCATCGCCGCCACCGGGCATCATTTTGGCCATGATGTCAGACACGAACCGGGTGGTGATAAACGTGTGCCCTTCTTTCTGGGCCGCGCGGATCACCCCGGTGCGGGCGATTCCACGCACAAATTCCGGCGCGCGGTTAATCATCTCGCTGGCTTCATCAGACCACATGATAGTCTCTTCTGCCACCAGATCCGAGGGCGGGATATGCTCGGCCTGACTGATCCAGACGTGACAGGATACCATGCGCAGCAGGTTCTCGGTATTGCCGCCGATATCCAGCCCGTCATCGGCATGCACACCGGTTTTGCCCAGCATCAAAAGGCTGGCATCCTGTTGCGTGACATATTTCCGGATTGCCTGATAAGGCTTGCCCGCCAGCAGGGCGCATTTCACGTCAACCCCCATATCGCGCGCAACGGTTTCAGCCACGTTCAGATGCGCCTGATAGATTTTGGCGATGCCGTCATCTATCAATTCTTCGTGCAGTTGTTCCTGCTCTTTGAAGCGAAAAACCTTGCCGGCTTCCTCGTCCAGAACGGTCGAGATTTTGTTGAAGGCCACATAGTGGTAAAAGGGGTCATAGGCGGCCACAATGTGGATTTGCGCGCCCAGCCTTTTGCCGATATCCAGCGCCGTCATCAACGCGCCAAAGGACTTGGGCGAGCCGTCCATGCCCACGACAATCGGCCCATCGCCAATCGCAACCCGCCGGTTTTTGGCGACAAAAACGTCGATACCGGCGCGCCTGACCACGCGTTCACACACCGTGCCGATGCTTGACCCGGCAACCGCGCCCAGCCCCAGCGCCCCCATGAACAGAACGTCATGCGCGCCGGTGTTCATGGCATCCAGCAGGCAGGTATAATTCTTGCCCTCGGGCGACAGCCGCTTGAACGCCACCCCAGCCTTTTTCGCGCGCATTTCAGCCGCGTCATGATAGCTGTCCGAGATCAGCCCCAGCCCCATACCGATCAGATCCTCGTGCACATCGCGCTGATGCTCCATCTCGCTTTCGCGTTGGTAGCGCTCGGGCAATCCGCCCTCCATCTGCTTGAAACGCCGATCATGCAGGCGCGCGGCATAGGCGTGAATGCCGGTGATGTGACCCTTGGCCAGCCGCAGTGCCTGCACCACGGCGTTGTTGGCATAATCCGACTGGTCCAGCGCCACAAGAATGCGCCCCAGCGCCACTGGTGCCAGCACCGCTGCGCTGACCTCGTTTTCAACCTGCTTATCGATTGCAAGACTTATGGCCATTGTTTTCCCCCTTGTGTTGCGCGGTGAAACTCCGCGTTCGTGTCCCGTTCCCGATAGGTGACGCCACGCGCAATGTCGGGGCCAACGCGGCCCCGTCTGCCCCTCAGGAGAACAACCAATACCCCAAAAGCAGAAGAATCACGGCCACGTTGACAAGCGCGCCAGCTAAAACAAACGCATCAAACGCATTGATTTTGCGCCCTTTCAGCATCGCTGACGCCCCCCCTGTTTAATAGGACAAGTCCATGCTCACCTGGCCATTGGCCGTGACCGTGATTGTCCCGGCTTCGATTTCGCCCAAGGCTCCATGCCAGACCACCACCTCGTATGCGCCAACCGGAATATCGTCGATCAAGAACGCCCCGCTTTCGTCAACCACCGCGTAATACGGATTTTTTGCCACAAAAACAAAGCTGTGCATGAAATCATGGGCGTCGCATTCCACTTTCATGCCATTACCACGACGCAGTTTCACCTTCTTGACGACGGTGTCGCCCTGATTGGGTTGGGAGACATTCATGACCGAGCGGCGCGCCTTGCCGATCAGCTCGTAGGTGTGGATGTTGTGCAGTGTCGGGTCGGAATTGGTCGCCGTCAGTTCGCCCAGATTGGCCATCACCCCCAATGTTGTGGAAAATTCACACCCCTTCTGGTCAATCGTCAGATTGATCGTATCGGGATCGAAGGGCTTGCCCTCTTCGATTTTGCTCAGAAAAACCACCGCATTCTTCAGCGTGCCGTTGTCGTTGACCTCGACAAAGGGCACCTCGCGCGAACCTGTGCCGCAGATTTCGGGATCCTTGGAGATCGTATAGCTGCGCGTATCCGCTGCGGCCCCGCCTGCCGCAACCGTGCCGACAAAACTGCCGCCGTCGCTGACTTCGACTTCCTTATAGCCCTTGGCACTGGCAGATGTTGCCAATCCGATTATGGCCAGCGCGATGGCTGTTTTGGTGAAAATCCTGTTCATGGAAGGTCCTTTCCTTTTCATTGAAATGCTCAGGCAACCATCAATTCCCGATCTAGGGCCTGATGTTGGAAGAGTTCGGCCAGCGCATCTATCGCCACCAGCCACTCGATTTTTCGGGTTTGATCTTCAAGCAGGTCCAGCAACCGGGCGGCCCCTTCCTGCGGCGCGTATTGCCCCAGCAGCCTGCCGATTTCGCGCCGGTAAATCCCGTCATTGCGGGTTGCAAAATCCACGAGGGCTGCGGCGGCCTTATCGCCGGTGATCCGCGCCAGCGCCCCGGCGGCCACAATGCCAGCCCCAAGATAATCATCATTGAGCGCGGTATAGAGTGCGTCATCCGCCACATCGCGACGGTCAAGCGCGCGGATTGCTTCGACGCGCACCAACTGATCCTCGTGGCTGACCAGCCCCGCAAGCATGGCGTCAATGTCATCATCGGGCATAAAGCCGAGAATACGCGTGGCCATCACCCTGATTTCAGAAACTCCACTGCAAAGCAGCGTTTCTGTCTGTTCACGCAAAACGCCCGGTAACTGCCCCCGAATGCGCCCATGTTCGGATAACGAGAACAACACTGCCTCAAGCAATTCGGTGTCAGGGTCACTTTGCATCGCGCCAATCAGCGCCTGGGTGACGTCGCTATGAACGATTTGCCCCAGCAGACGGGCTGAAAAGCGCCGGACATCCAGAAAGGGGGCCAGTTCGGTCGCCCAGGATACTTTGCGTTTGGCAAACCCCCGGGTATTTGTCATTTTCAGCAACCGTTCCTGCGTCGCATCCAAAACGATTTCCTGCGGCTCGGGCGCCGACATGTCCGGCGCGTTCGCCATGATCGCGCGCAAGGTCGAGCCGGGGGCGGCATCTTCGACAACCAGCGGCAGGCTTTCCTCGATCTCCCGGTTGATTTCGTCCAGTTCGGCCTGATCCGGTTCCGGATCTGGTTCAGACTCCGGCTCAATCCCCGTTTCAATCTCCGGTTCAATCTCGTCTGTTTCGGGTTCTTCTGGTGGCAACACCAATTCCCCTTTGAGCGCCAAAAGCAGACCACGACCCGCGTCATTGGGCCAAACCGGATCGTTTACAGCTATATTGGCCAGCGTCGTCAAACTGGCGAGCCGCAATTGCCGATCCGTGTCTCCAGCCACCTCCAACAATGCGGGCACTGCGATTTCGCCTGCCTTTTCAAGGGTTTCAAGAATACCAATGCGAAATTCACGCGGGATGTCCGGTTTGCCGAGCACATGGGTAAAGCCTTTGGCAACCTTCGGCCCTTTGAGCGCGAAAAGCGCAAGGGCCGCGTGCCTGGCGGCATCGGGGTCACCCTTCACCGTGCTTTGAATTGCCTTGACGTCCTCTTTATTGGTGAACGGTTTTGGCTTGGCGGCAATAATCTTGAACACTTCGATGCGCACTTCGGGGGCCATATCACCAATCATGCCATGCAGGAGGTGTAAATGCGCCGCCCCGTGATGGCGCATAACCGCAGCACGCACCCCGGCATCCTCGTCAATGAACATATTTGTCAGGCGCGCGTCATCAGATGCGAGGTTCTCCAGCGCAAGAGCGCGGATCAGCGGTGCCTTGTCGTGCAGCATTTCCGCCCGCAGCGCGTCAAGATGACAGTTTTGTGCTTGACCGACCGCGTGGGCGATACGCCGGTTCAAGCGCGCATCACCGCTCTCGTAAATGGCTTGCAACGCCCCTGCCCCGGCAATCCCCATTTGCGCCAATGCCTGAAACGCCGTTTCGCTCACGTCCTGGCCCATCTCGTCGGCCAGGGCTTTGAGGATGTCGTCCACGGCCTCTTGGGTGCCGAATTCACCAAGGCCCCGGATTGCGGCAAGCTGAATATCGTCCCATGCATCCCATCCATCGGTATAAAATGCAGATTCGTCCCAGGCGATCTGATCTTCGGCGCGAGACACCACCAAGGCGCGCAACAAGTCCACAACCGGCGCATAACGCATGTCCACAAGGGCTGTGAGTGCCGCCATTTTGACATCGGCCTCGGGATCGCCGATCAGGCTTTCCATCAGCTTGGCGGCGGTATCACTGTCCTGAATGACCGCAAGCGCGCCGGCCGCATCAACCCGCACATCCGGATCTTCATCCAGCAGCGCCCCAGTCAAGGCCGCGATGGCCACCGGGCCTTGTAAAATCCCCAATGTCCGCGCTGCCGCGCACCGGTGCACATCGACCCCATCCTTCAGAAGTGTCCCGAGCCTTTTTGTCAAGTTGGTTTTCATTTGCATCACCCACGGTTTCACTGAGACAGGGTAACAGCGCCCTCAGACGCGGCGTTGACCTAAATCAAAAACCAAACTCTGACCGGTATCTTGCGCTGTTATTTCGCGGGGGGGGCCGGTGCCAGTTCAGTACAATCGGGGCACTCGTAAGTGCCCCGAAAAGGTTCAGATAACGATGTCACGCGGCGCAAAGGACATGGAGCGGAACGTGTTCTTGTATGGCGATTCACCGATCTTGGTGATCTTCGCGATACCCATCTTGTAGTTGTAGTTACCGCTGATCCAGTCCACGACCCGCCCTGCCAGCGCATTGGCCGGTTGGCTTGAGTGCAGGAAGTCCATATACATGACCCCCGGCTTCACCGCCCGCGTCACCATCGCCACCGCAGTGACCGCAGCTTCGGAAAACTCCACGTTCCCCTTGGCCAACTGGCCGGTGAACGAGAAATCCGAGCTTTCGACACCCAATGTGGTGTCTTTCAGCGAGGGCACCCGATCATTGGACAACAGCACCATATCGCCACTTTCGATGCCACGTTTCTTGGCGTCTTCGGTGTTGATCTCGACCCAGTTATCGGGCCAGCGCTGCACGATATAGGGACGCCGGGTATCGTCAAAGCCCGACTGCCAGCGTTCATTGGCACGCCCCGAAGTACACCACAGCTCGTCGCCCTTGGGCTTCATCCATTCCCAGTAATCCGAGAACAGCGACCAGGGTGATTTCTGGATGTTGCACTTGCCGGTCTGCGAATTGAAATGCGTCAACTTCTTGTTGTACATATTCACCGCAGTCGGGCCATCGGGCAACAGTTTACGCGTGGTGTCATGCAGGCGAATGGTGCCTTCCAGCGAGCCGTCCTTGTGCATATAGACCGGCCCCTGAATACCGTTTGTCCCCATTTCGCGGAACTTCTGGTGCAGGGTCTTGCCTTCACGACGGGCCGCCACCTTGACCATGTTAAAGTCCTTGCGGCTGCCCCGCGTGAACTTGGCCAGTTCCTCGGCAACATCGTTGGAGTTTTCCCAGTCAAAGCCCGAGAAACCCATCTTCTTGGCAAGGTTGGCGATGATCCACCAGTCCGGCTTGGCCACACCGGGTGCATCATAGAACTTTTGATACAGCCGGATGCGGCGTTCGCCATTGGCGCGCAGAAAGTCCTCTTCGCCCCATGTTGCGGCCGGAAAGATGATGTCGGCGAACTGGTTGCCGATCGGGTCGACCAGATAGATATCCTGATTGACCACCACCATGCCACCGCTATCGACCCGCGCTTTCAGGGTCTCGATGATCTTTTCGCGGTTGATCGACTGGATCTGGTGCGGATTGCCGCGCGTCAGCTCGTGAAAGCGCGCCGACATTTGCTGGCTGCCCAGCATCGACTGGATCCAGGTGGTGCCGATCACATGCGCCATGCGGGTATGCCCGGCCATTGTCCATGTGTCCGTATCCAGCGCGCGCCGCCGCCGGCCCGGCAGTTTCATCGGTGACTTGTTGCGCGGATAACCTCCACCGCGCACACCGCCACGCTGGTGACCGCCTGCCCGGCCGATAACCTGACCGGGGCGCCCACCTGCGCCAACAATGATGCCAAGTGCGGAAATCGCCTGGGTGTTGCCGGTGTTGTTGGACCAGTAAAACCCCTTTTCGATCATCACCGAGGTTTTTGGGCGGCTGCCATCATCACGCGGTTTCGCCATCATTTCAGCCGCAAGCCGAATTTTCGCAGCGTCCACGCCCGAGACCTTGGCCGCGTTCTCCAAAGTGAACTCGTCCTGCGCCAGCAACCATTTGGCCCAGTCATCAAAGCCCTTGGTCTGGAACTTGCCCCAGGTCGTGCGCCACTGCCACGGCGTGTTGCGCGTGCCCTGCCCGAAGCCCGAGGACGAGCCCCATTTGTCGTTGACCCAGTTTTTGATCCACTCTTTGTCCTGCCAGCCGTTTTCGACGATGATACGCGCAATGGCGTTGACAACCAGCAGGTCAGTGCCCGGCGTCACATCCAGCCACAGGCCGCCATTTTGCTCGGCATAGGCAACGCCTGCGGTTTTACGCGGCAGCATAAAGATGGCCTTCTGGCCGTTCTGAATACCCTTCATGATCCATTGCGTGAACAGGATCGTCTTGGTTTCATAGGGGTCCGTGCCGCAGATCAGCAGGGTCTCGGCATTCATCCAATCCTCATAGGCGGGGCCGAAATTGTCAAAACCCGCATCCCGGAAACCGGGTGTCGATGACACATCGGACGGGGTGTCATGGAAGGTGAAATTGGCCGTGTTGATCGAACGCAGCGCGTATTTTGTGATCGCGTAGGTGTTTTCCATAAACTGGTAGGAATAAGTCTTCACGCCGTAAGCGTTGGTGCCGTATTTATCAATGACATACTTGCCCATTTCCGCCGCGATATCGAGCGCGAAATCCCATGTGACCGGCTGCAACATGCCGTAGATACGGATCATCGGCGCGGTCAGACGATCGCGCGTTGGCCGTTCCGGGTTGTAACATTTCTGCGCAATACACCCACCCCGGAGCGAACTGTCGCCCTCGGTGTTGACGAAATGCGCGTCCTTGTCAGGCAGGATGACCACATGGTGCGGCTCGCCATCGTGCAGCACGATGTTGTGCTGGTTGGGGGCAACCCACGAGCCCAGTGGTGCAACCGGGAAATCCTCGCCAAAGGCGTTCTGATCGGCCTTTTCACCGCCAACCTTGTTGCCTTTGACCGGCCAACGGTAAACTTTGTAGCCACAGGCGACAATGCAATAGTCACAGGCGGTGGTAATCACGTCGGCGTCTGCGGGTGGCAGCGGCACGTTCTGATCGGGGATATAATACGGAGTTGACATGGTTTTCCTCTCCTAACCGTGAAGGTTTTCTTTGCGGCCAAAGATCAGCCCAAAAATTCCGGTGGCGTAAATGTCGTCACCCTCGAGTTCCAGCAGGATCTGCGGCAGGCTTTGATAGGCCTGCCCCGAGATCAGAATGCCGTGGCGCGTCAGATCGTAGGTGGACAGGTGCAAGGGACAGGCCCCCAGCGATTTGGTATCCGCCTTGTAACTGTCATAAAGCGAGCCGCCCTGATGGGTGCAGGCATAGTTGAAGGCAACCACGTCCTGATCCGGGCCAATTCCGCCGCCGGCGGTTACCCCCATTCTGACGATCATATTCTCGGAATATTCGCCTTCGTCGGGATAATTGAAGTCAAACGGTTCGTTCAGCTTCAGATCAGACAGTTTGGCCACGAATTTACGCGGATATTCGGAGATCTGCGCCGGAACCTCGCGCGCTTGGGGTGTGCCGGGGTTCAGGGTAATCATGATCGTCGTGGTCACACCCGCGCCAATCAGAAAATTACGCCTTGATACCAAGCACTTGTGCCCGACAGCCTTGGCCGCTTGTTTGCGGGTCATGCCGCTTTGGGTTTTCACATCTTGTGACATGTTCATTCCTTTCCTAACGCTCACTCGGAAGCCATGGCTTCGTAAGGTGGCAAGACAGGTGGCTCGACTTTCAGTTCTTCGCCGGAAAAGGCCCCGAGGAAGGCAACCAGTTGATCTATTTCTGTGTCGCTCAGATTAAGCGGCTTCAAAAGATCGGTTTTGGTCGCCGCCATGGTGCCATCGGTGAAGTCGTTTTCACCACCACCAGCGTTGTAGAACCGCACGACTTCCTCGAAATCCCAGAACGAGCCATTGTGCATATAAGGCGCCGTATAGGCCGTGTAGCGCAGTGGCGGGGTGCGGAATTTCCCCATATGTTCCTTTTCCTTGGTGCGGAAATAAAGACCCGGATCGTCCTTGAGAACCCGGTACATTTCCTGGGTCACGCCCTTGGCGAAGATTTCGTAACGATAGGTGATCTGCGCCAGACCGTCGGTCTCCCAACGCTCTGCTGGTGGCACACCGAGATTGTAGTAATTCTCGTCTGTGGCCTGTGCGCCGTTATGGCAGGCAATACAGCCGCCTTTGCCGTTGAACAGCGCCATTCCCGCAACCTGTTCGTCGTTCAACGCACTTGTGTCGCCAGACAGATACTTGTCCAGTGGCGTGTCATTGACGATCAGCGTGCGCTCAAACGCGGCGATGGAGTTCCAGGCATCGCCGATCAACGGCCACTGGGTGCCGTAAACATCGTTGAAACGCTCGACATATCCCGGAATAAACGCCAGCCGGGTTTCCATCACGTCGTTTTCGCCGTTACCAGCCACCGCGCCCTTGGCGGCGGACGGGGCCTGTTTTTCCAGCGACTTGGCGGAACCGGCCCAGAACAACTGTCCCAGATAGGCCGAGTTAATCACCGACTGGCTGTTGCGCCAGTGGACGGTGCCGGGATAGCCGCGGCTTAAAGCGTCGCTAAAGGCCCAGCCCTGATCGGGCGCGTGGCAGGTGACGCAGGCGGTCGAGGCATCGCCACCAAGGCGCGGATCCCAAAACAGGATCTTGCCCAGTTCAACCTTGGCATCGGACATCTTGTTGTCCAGCGGAATTGGCGGCTCGCCCAAAGGTGCCAGCGGCGGGTATACCTGCGCACTGGCCATCGAGGCGCTGGTCGCAATCGCGGCAACACCGGCCAACAGGGCAAGTTTTCTTTTCATTGGTTTCATAGTTCCTCTCCCGTCCTAATTCTGAACATCGCGCCAGTTTTCGATGGCGGGATAATTGGTTGAGATTGGCTCCTGCCAAACGAATTCCGGACCTGTAAGCGGATCCCCCGAAAGCGATTCCAAAAAGTCCACGAGTTCTTTTTGTTCCGCAAAGCTCAAGCCCAGCGGCTTGATGCGCGCGTCCTTGTTGACGTCATCGCCACCACCGGCATTGTAAAATGCCACCACCTCGAACAATGAGCTGAACATGCCGTTATGCATGTAAGGCGCGGTGTAGGTCAGTTCGCGCAGGGTCGGCGTGTTGAATGTGCCGACATCCGAGCGGTCCACCGGATTGCGAATGATCTGTGCGCCAACATCGCGGCGGATATTCATGTAGTTTTCGATCCCCATGAACTGCGCAAAAGCGGCATAAGTCATGTGCCGCATCGGATCGGACCAGATATCGGGGTTTTCAGGAACGCCGATATTATAGGCCTGATCGTCAGTCAAACGCGAACCGCTGTGGCAGACGCTGCAACCGGCCTTGCCTTCAAACAAGGCCTGCCCGCGCTTTGCGCCTTCAGACATGGTGCCTTCGTCAAACGGTGACCCGCGCGAGGTCAGCGTGGCCAGATATTCCGGGATCGCCTTGCGGATTGAGCCGTTCGAAGGCTCGCCATAACCAGCCGCCTTGAACATTTCCACATAGACAGGGTCTTGCTTGACACGTTCCTGCATCAGCCGCATGTCCATGTTCATCAGGTAATCTTCGGTAATCATCTCGCGGGTTACGTCGTTCAGATTGGTACCTATGCGCCCGTCATGGAACCAATTATCCGCAAGTGCCGTGTTAATCAGGGTTGGCGTATTGCGAAACCCTTTGGAGCCGGGATAGGCCTTGGACAAGGCCAGGCCATCGGCAAACCCTTTATCCGGCTGGTGGCAACTGGAACAGGAAAGGGCCGTGTCGCCGGAAAGCCGTTTGTCAAAGAACAGGCGCTGCCCGAGCAGGGCCTTGGCCTCGTT
Source organism: Alphaproteobacteria bacterium (assembly GCA_013151535.1). Classification (GTDB taxonomy): domain Bacteria; phylum Pseudomonadota; class Alphaproteobacteria; order Rhodobacterales; family Rhodobacteraceae; genus UBA5972. The sequence goes on from JAADIC010000007.1 coordinate 12,617, forward strand.
CACTTCAGGCGCTGCGATCGGTCCCAACTGATCCGAACCCGCCAACGCGGTTCCAGCCAACAGGACCGCCCCCAGCGTAAGCGCCAGACCGCGTTTTGATCGAGATATCGTCATTGATTTCCCCTTCTTGCTGTTTTGAACCCGGCTCGGAAATCGCGAGACGGAATTGTGTCATGTGGGAAAAGTCGCAAGCGGGGGTTGCGACTTCATTGACGGTTATCAAGATTTGACGATTTAACAATCTTTTACATTTGAGTGGTCGAGGGGGCCTGACTAGCCGCCTCAAACAGCAAACCGCCGCCTTGCACGCCATGCGATCAGCAGGAAAATGAACCCGGCAAGCAGACCCGCCAGAAGCGATGTTCCAATAACCTTTGTCGGGTTGTCCTCGGGCTCCAGCAATATCCAGTACCAGGCGGTAAAGTTCTGGCGCAGACCGTCTTCACCATTCAGACCGTCCCAATTGGCAAAAGCGATGGGGGTGTAGATGCCTTTGGAAAATTGCAGATCCTGCGGCTGTTCAGTCGCTAGCGCACGCTTGAAAACCACCTGCCAGCGCCCGTCACCCCAAACACCGCGCGCCGCCAGAGCCGAGCTGTCCGCGCGCGCTTGCGGCGGTTTTTCCTGACCGCGCGCATCGCGGATTTCAACCGTGGCGGGCAGTTCCGGCTGTTGCGAAGGGGCCTGCCAATACCACAGGTTCACCGGATTGCGACGGTCGCCCAGCCGGAAATAGGGCTTTTCAGAGGTGCCGGACAATTCGGTCGGAAACTGCACCGCAATCGCATCACGGGTCGCGGTGACGCCCTTTAAGGCGTATTGCTGTTCAAGCTCGGAACCCGGCACCGAAAAACTGCGGTCATCCACATCGACCTTGAGGGCGATATCCACCTCGTTATAAAGCGCGCGTACCGTCACCATGTCGTTCAGCGAATTGAACAGTCGCGGCTCGCGGATGATATTGGGGGATAGCCTGAAGGTTATCGCCGGGGTTTTGTCCCACAGGGGATCATCGGCGCTGGTGGGCAGATCACCCTCGATGCGCACAGCCCGGATGACGCTGTCACCCTTGCTGAGCGGGGTGGCGGTATCGCGCAGGGTCATGACATAATTCGCCACCGCCCAACGATCCGCGATGCTCATATTTGTGGCGTGCTCGGGCATCGGCGTGCCGGGGATACCGGCGCTCACCCGCTGGAATATGTCTTCGGCGTTTTGCGTCACCCGCCAGGTTTCGGGGCGGGTCAGGTTGCGCGGCCAGATGCGGTTTTCCCAGTCATCCTTCAGGCGCTTGCCGGATGTTATGTTGCCCCGGCCGGCATCGCCGTGGCACTGCACGCAAGCCTTTTCAAACTGCTTGCGGCCATTGGCCAGCAAGGCTTGGGTCACCTCGGGCGCGGTGCCCAGATCGATTGGGGAAAGGTCGGCTGGGTCTTCTTCTTCCCAATAGCCATATACTTTTATTTTCTGGATCAGCGCGTCGATCTCGGCATCGTTCAGGATGGTTTTCCAACCCGGCATCGTGGTGCCCGGCAGACCTTCGCGGATGGTTTGGCGCAGGTCGGCATCGGTCGGGAATTCGCTGTTGGCATCGGTGGTCTTGTATTTGAACAGGGCCAGCGTGAAATCGCGCGGGGCCGGATACATCCGCTCGGCGGCAATGCCTTTGCCGTCCCCCTCGACCCCGTGACATTGCGAACAGCGCTTCAGATAGATCGCGTCAACCGCGTCCTCGTCCAGCACCTCGCCTTTGGCGGGTTTTTTCGTGGCCGCCACCGGCTCGGCCGTGCTTTCGGCAAGCTCCCACGAGCGCGGCTCATACCCTGTGTAATCATAGAGAAACGAGATCAGCTTCCAGACATCGTCTTCCTTCAGCATATCCTCCCACACCGGCATCGCCGAGACCCAGGGCGTGCCTTCCACCGGTAAACCCGGCCCGCCCTTTGTGATGCGCCAGAACAGAAACGC
>JAADIC010000289.1 GCA_013151535.1 Alphaproteobacteria bacterium
TGTGCCGGATGTCTTTCGAGGAATAGATCGACATTGCTTGCATCACCTTGTCCGGCCCGCAGGTGCAGCCGAATGTCAGCGGCTGGCTGTCAAACACACGCGGTTTTTCTTCGTGAAACAGCCGGTGCAGAAGCTCGCTTGGTGAAACATGCGGGCCGACCAGTTCAAGCTCCTCGACCGTATCGAGATGCAGGTTTACGCGGGCCCAGTTGTCATCGTCCTCGTGCAGCAGGTCGATTGCAGCCGCTTTCGCAAGGGGTGAGGCTTTGGGCATGTGTTGCAACATCACACCACCGGCGCGCCAATGCACCTTGCCGCCGGGCACTTGTGACTTGCCCATGGCGATTGAAAACCGGGTTGGCAATTGTTCGGACTGGGCGAAATAGGTTTCAGCGCAGGCCGCAAGCGATCCACCGGCAAGCGGGGTGATACCCTGATAGGGTTCCATCCCTTTGCCTTGGTCGATCAGCATGGCAAACATGCCCTTGCCAATCAGGGAAAACGGTTCGCCCTTCGCTTCGGCCAAGCGATCAGCGTCAAAGCTGGCATAGGCGCGCATGCGGGCAGGCGCGCCGTCCTTGGTGGGGCCGTAATAGTCGGTTGCGATAATCCGCAAGGGGCCGTCGCCACGGATTTGCAGGCTGAGCTTCCATTTCAGATCAATGGTTTGGCCGATCAAAGCGGTTAGAATAGCAGCCTCGGCAACCATCGCCTCGACCGCGTCGGGATAATCATGCTGGGCAAGGATTTGTTCCAGCACACCGTCAAGGCGCGCGACCCGTCCGCGAATGTCGGCGTTGTCCAGTTGAAAGGGAAGAACATTATCATCCCAGGCGATTTTATTTGGCAGGTTCATGGCGCGCGCGCTTTCCTTGACGTTGGCAGGCATCCCATAGACAAATAACCAAACGGGCGCAATTCAAGCCTTTGGCTGCAGAAAAACGGGGCAGGCATGATACCGCGATTTGACGAGGCGATAAAAAGCGGGGTTCGTTATCGGAACCGCCCCGGCGCTTATGGGATTTTGCAGCACGGGCGGCAGGTGTTGGTGACGTTTCAATCGCTGCCCAAACCTGAATATCAATTGCCCGGCGGCGGTATTGATCCCGGCGAATCACCGGTTCAGGCGCTGCACCGCGAAGTGTTCGAGGAAACCGGCTGGGGTATTCAGGTTCTGCGCCGCCTTGGGGCGTTTCGGCGCTATACCTATATGCCGGAATATGATTTGTGGGCGCGCAAGATCGCGCATATCTATCTGTGTCGGCCGACTCGCGAAAAAGGGCCGATCCCGGAACCCAATCACACCGCCCACTGGATGCAGATGGGTGAGGCGGCCGAACTTCTGGCCAATGGTGGCGACCGGTATTATATGCGCCGCTTACTGCGTCAGCTCAACCAGCACCGCTGACAGGTCATCGCCAACCTCGTCACCGCCGGAATAGGCCTGAATTTCCCAAACCAGATCATCCAGCAGCTCTGGCCCGCTTGATCTGGCATGGGCTGTGATAAGCGCACCAAAACCGTCTTCGTCCAACATCACGCCTTGTGAATTTTCGGCCTCGGTAAAACCATCGGAATAGATCAGGAAGCGATCGCCGGGTTCAAGATTTGCCTCGCAACTGTCAAAATCCGCGTCCGCGATCAGCCCGACGGGCATGCCGCCGCCGCCGATAAATTCCAACGCGCCGCTTTTGCGGATAATCAGCGGATGCGGATGACCGGCCTGGGCCAGTGTCAGCTTGCCTGTTACAAGGTCAATTTCCGCCAGCAGGATGGTCAGATAAAGGTCGGTATCCATTTCATCAATCATGCGCCGGTTCATTCGTCGCGCGATTTCCGACGGGCTGTGCAGTGCGAATGAGCCATCGGGTTGAGGTTCCATCGCGATATTATAAGCCGGGCTTGCCGCACCAAGACACCCGGCAAGACGCGCGGTCATCAGGGCCGCACTTATGCCGTGGCCCGACACATCAAACCCGAACACCCCGATCCTTTCAGGGCTTTTGAAATAATGCCCGATCATGTCGCCGCCAATATGGCCGCTGGATTGCAGTTTCAGCGAGATTTCCGCCCGACCGATTTCAAGGAAGGTTTCAGGAACCAGCGAATGTTGCAGTTTTTTGGCTTCCTCAAGGTCACGGTCGATGGCGGCATAGATGTTTTGCAAGGCCTTGAGATTGACTGAAATCGCCTTGTTCTTTTCTACCATTTCCTTTTGCATGGCCAGAATTCGTTCACCCGAACGCAGGCGCGCGCGCAGCTCGCTTGAATGCACGGGTTTTGTCAGCAGATCATCCGCGCCGACATCAAGGCCGGCAACAACCTCGGCCTTGTCGTCTTTGGAGGTCAGCAGGATGAAATAACCGTAATTGTCCTGTTCCAGCGCGCGAAACTGGCGGCAGAATTCAAGCCCGTCCATGCCCGGCATCATCCAGTCGCTGAGGATCAAATCAACCTGCGTTGCTTTGCAAATCTCAAGCGCACCGTGGCCGGATTCAGCCTCGAACACTTCGTAACCCCATTTATCGAGGTTGCCTGTCAAAAGACGCCGTTGCAGACGGCTGTCATCCACGACCAGAACAGTCAGAACCCTGGCCGGTTCGATTTCTGGCCTGCGGGCCTTTGGTTTTTGCATGTCCCCTCCGGCAAATATTCCGGCCCCACTTTAGCGGGGCAAGGTTTAACGTGAGGTGAAGCAGACAATGCAACCGATTGAAGGATCACAAAGTAACAGGATGTTAACCCGCCTTGGCCTAAACCGGTATCTATTGGGGGCACCACCAATGCGATGGAGGTGTGGCATGATAAATTGGGATAGGGTGAAAGAACTGGAAGAAGATATCGGGATCGAAGAATTCGGCGAAGTGATTGATCTGTTTCTGGACGAAGTTGAAACGGTGATTACTCCGATGCGCGCGGGTGTTCAGCGCCCGAATATCGAAAACGATATGCATTTCCTGAAGGGCAGTGCGTTGACAATTGGTTTTCGCCAGTTGGGGCAGATATGTTCAGACAGCGAAAAACTGGTCGCAAGCGGGCGTGTATCCGAGGTGCAGATTAGCGAGATACTGGCAACATTTGACGCTTCAAAAGCGGCGTTTCTGGCGGGTCTAGATCAGGAACTGGGATAGATCCTCGTTCTCGGTGATGTCCTGATAAGTCATGCCGGCAACCTCCATGCGTGTGCAAATCGCGGGAAAATCGGCGGCGTCTTTTGATTCGATGCCGATCAGCACCGTGCCGAAATTGCGGGCGGATTTCTTGAGGTATTCAAACCGCGTGATATCGTCATCCGGGCCAAGAATGTTCAGGAAATCCTTCAGCGCACCGGGGCGTTGCGGAAAGCGCAGGATGAAATATTTTTTCAGACCGGCAAATTTCAACGCCCGCTCCTTGACCTCGGGCAGCCGCTCAAAATCAAAATTTCCACCCGATGTAATACACACCACCCGCTTTCCACGCACCTGATCTTTCAGGTCTTGCAAAACATCGACCGCCATCGCACCCGCGGGTTCCAGAACGATGCCTTCGACGTTCAAAAGCTCGATCATCGTGGTGCAGATACGATCCTCCGGCGCGGCAAGAACATGGGCCGGATCGGTATCTTTCAGGGCCTGATAGTTGAGGTTGCCAATCCGCGCCACCGCCGCGCCATCAACAAAGGAATCAACCTTGTCCAGCGTGGTCGGCTTGCCATTGGCCAAGGCCGCCGCCAGACTTTGCCCGCCCCTGGGTTCGACAAAGCGAAATTCGGTCTCGGGTGACAGGGTTTTCAGATAGGTGGTCACGCCCGAAGACAGGCCGCCACCGCCCACGGGCAGGATCACCATGTCAATCGGTTCGGGTGATTGCTCCATCAATTCCACCGCGACACTGGCCTGGCCCTCGATCACGTCAGCGTCGTCAAACGGGGCCAGAAACACCGCTTTTTGCGCCGTGCAAAACTTCTGCGCGGCGGCCAGTGTGTCCTCGAAATAATCACCGATCAACTGGATTTCGATGTTGTCACCACCAAAAATGCGGGTCTTGTTGACCTTCTGCCGGGGCGTGGTGATCGGCATGAAAATAACGCCTTTGACATTGAAATGGCGGCAGACATAGGCCACCCCCTGTGCGTGATTGCCCGCCGAGGCGCAGACGAAGTTCTGCTGATCCGGGTGTGCGTCAAGCCGTTTGCGCATGGCATTGAACGCGCCGCGAATTTTGTAAGACCGCACCGGCGACAAATCCTCGCGCTTGAGGTAGATTTCAGCCCCGTAGGCTTGCGACAGGTGGTCGTTCTTCTGCAAAGGTGTTTCGGGGAACAGCTTGCGCATTTCGCGGCGTGCGGCGATGGCTTTGGCAACAAAATCGGGCATATTTCCGCCTTTCGGGTTTCAAGCCCGCATGTTTGGCCAAGGCTGTGGCCATTTACAACGCGACTTTTGCGCCTGCTAGCGTTGAACCCCCGTTGCACCGCCCCCAAAAACCTCTTAGACCGCGCGCAAACCCCTAATTTCGGAGCTTGCCCCGTGTCTGCACCCAAAAAAGTTGTTCTTGCCTATTCCGGCGGTCTTGATACCTCGATCATCCTGAAATGGCTGGAAATCGAATATGGTTGCGAGGTCGTGACCTTCACCGCCGATCTGGGGCAGGGCGAGGAGCTGGAGCCGGCACGGGCCAAGGCGGAGCTGCTGGGGATCAAGCCGGAAAACATCCATATCGAGGATGTGCGCGAGGAATTCGTGCGCGATTTCGTGTTCCCGATGTTCCGCGCCAATGCGGTTTACGAGGGGCTCTATCTGCTGGGCACCTCGATCGCGCGGCCCTTGATTTCCAAACGCCTTGTCGAAATTGCTGCCGAATGTGGGGCCGACGCGGTGGCGCATGGGGCGACCGGCAAGGGCAACGATCAGGTGCGGTTCGAGTTGGCGGCCTATGCCCTGAACCCCGATATCAAGGTGATCGCGCCGTGGCGGGAATGGGATTTGACCAGCCGCACACGCCTGCTGGAATTCGCCGAGAAACACCAAATACCCGTCGCCAAAGACAAGAGGGGCGAAGCGCCGTTTTCGGTTGATGCGAACCTGTTGCACACCTCAAGCGAGGGCAAGGTTCTGGAAGATCCGGCGATTGCCGCGCCTGACTATGTTTACCAACGCACCGTTAGCCCCGAGGATGCGCCCAACACTGCGGAATTCATTGAAATCACATATGAAAAAGGTGATCCGGTGGCGATTGGCGGCAAGGCGCACAGCCCTGCTGAAATGCTCACGGCGCTGAACGGGCTGGGCGGTAAGCACGGTATCGGGCGGCTTGATCTGGTTGAGGGGCGGTTTGTTGGCATGAAGTCGCGCGGTATTTATGAAACCCCCGGCGGCACCATCATGCTTGAGGGCCATCGCGGCATTGAAAGCATCACGCTGGATCGCGGTGCGGCGCATCTGAAAGACGAGTTGATGCCGAAATATGCCGAGCTGATTTACAACGGTTTCTGGTACAGCCCCGAGCGTGACATGTTGCAGGCCCTGATTGATGAGAGCCAGCAATTCGTGTCGGGCACGGTGCGCCTGAAGCTCTATAAAGGGTCGGTTCAGACGGTCGGGCGCTGGTCGGATAACAGCCTTTATTCCGAACAGCATGTGACGTTCGAGGACGATCAGGGCGCATACGATCAGAAAGACGCCGCTGGTTTCATCAAGATCAATGCGCTGCGCTTGCGGCTGTTGGCGATGCGGGATCGACGCGGTTGAACCCCGGGCTGAACCTCGGGCTTATTTGCAGATTTACAACAAGCACCGCAAAAAGATTTACGCATTGTTAATCCTCGGGAATCTGGCCTGAGGATGTGCTATTGGTGCCGGAATGTGCGCAATCCACCCGTTTCAACGAGATTGCCGCCGAATTGAGCAGTATTCCCACCGGTCAGGAGGCGAGCCGTGGTCATCAGAACATTCACGATTTATGAAGTCCCGAATTCCTATGTGAGCTTTGGTGGCAACCCCACGATATCAGGCATGTTCACAATGTCTGTGTCTGATGATGATGGATTTTTGGATGCAACCGCCGGTGCGGATAGCGGAACCGCACAGGGCATCACTGTGGATGGTGGCGCGATTGACAGCTTCAGGTTTTACTATGATGACAACATTTCGATCGGCGGCAATACCGAGACGATCAAGACGTTTCAGTTAACCATCAACGGCACCACCCGGTCTTTCGTGATGAATGACGACGCCAGCACCATTCCCGGTGCGGGGGTGGGCGTCGGGCTTTCGCTGAACTCTTATGGAAATTACACGGCGCTGGATTATACCAGCCTGCCTTGTTTTGTGCGTGGTACGCGGATCAATACACCGCAAGGTGACAGGCCGATCGAAGGATTGAAAGTGGGGGATCTGGTCAACACGCTCGATCACGGGGCGCAACCCATCCGCTGGATTGGCAGCTCGGCCCTGACGTTGCGCGAACTGCTGGCCCGGCCCCATATGCGCCCGATTTTGATCGGGGCGGATAGTTTTGGCGCGGGGCTTCCAGCGCGCGATTTGCGGGTATCGCCGCAGCATCGCTGTTTGCTGCGCGGTTGGCAGGTAGAGCTTCAATTCGGCACGGACCAGATGCTGGCCCCGGCCAAATCGCTGGTTGGGCGTGCGGGCGTGATCGAGGATAAGGGTTCTGAGGGCGTTGAATACTTTCACATCATGTTCGACAGTCACCAGATTATATTCAGCGAAGGGCTGCCAACCGAAAGTTTTCTGGTTGGCGACACTATTCGTGACGGCATGGATCAGGCGCAGCTTGACGAAATTCTGGAGCTTTTCCCGGAACTGGCCACCGGGCAGGATGCCAAGGTCAGCACCCCCGCACGGCCAGTATTGCGCAGCTTTGAAGTTGCAGCGATTGACGAACTTGTCGCCTGATAATGCTTAAAGCGTAAAGCGCGACAGGTTTTCATAGTGAGGTTGGGCCTGCTCAAAAACCGGCCTCAACGCATCGGGCACGCCCGGCACCGCATCTTCGGCCCCGGCGAAACCGGTTGATTGCCGGACCGCCCCATACCAGTGGCTTGCCCATGCGCCATCGTTTTTGTGGCCACCCTCGGGCCAGTTCAACATGGCATCCTGAAATGGCAGGCCAATAGCATCGCACAACTTGCGCAGGGCGGTTTCGGGATCGGCGCGGATGATGTGGCTGTCCAGAACCGGCGGCGTTGTGCCGGTATGTTGGCAAACCTGATCGAACAGTTCGGCCTGCTGGCGAAAACCGATATCGTCAAGCGTCGGGTTCTGGCGCTTGGCGGCATAGCTGGCGATAACCCGCGCCGGGTCGCGGATCAGGAATACGTTCACACAGTCATTGATCCAGCTTCGATCAAGACCTTCGATCATGTGCTGGGTCATGTGCTTTTGGTAAAACACCTTGGCCCCGT
>JAADIC010000330.1 GCA_013151535.1 Alphaproteobacteria bacterium
CCGAAATGCCGGGGCTGATGGCTTTGCGCGAAGAATTCGCCGAAAGCCAGCCTTTGAAAGGCTCGCGCATCGTCGGCTCGTTGCACATGACCATTCAAACCGCCGTTTTGATCGAAACGCTGACAGCACTTGGTGCTGATGTGCGCTGGGCGTCCTGTAATATTTATTCGACGCAAGATCACGCGGCGGCGGCAATCGCGGTAACTGGCGTTCCAGTGTTTGCGATCAAGGGTCAGACTTTGGTTGAACATTGGGATTATCTTGATCGTTCGTTCATGTTCCCCGAGGGCGTTAACCTTATTCTGGACGATGGTGGCGACGCCACGTTGTATGTTCTGCTGGGCGCGCGCGTTGAAGAAGGCGAAACCGATCTGATCGAGGTTCCGACCTCGGAAGAAGAAGAAGCGATTTTCGCGCAGATCAAAAAACGTATGAAAGAAAGCCCGGGTTGGTTCACAAAAACCCGCGCAGCCGTTCAGGGCGTGTCCGAGGAAACCACAACCGGTGTGCATCGCCTGTATGAGCTGGTGAAACTGGGGCAACTGCCATTCCCTGCGATCAATGTGAATGACAGCGTGACCAAGTCGAAATTCGACAACAAATACGGCGTCAAGGAATCGCTGGTCGATGGTATCCGCCGCGCCACCGACACCATGCTGGCCGGTAAAACCGCCGTTGTCTGCGGTTACGGCGATGTCGGCAAAGGTTCTGCCGCATCCCTGCAAGGGGCTGGCGCGCGGGTGAAAGTGACCGAGATTGATCCGATCTGTGCCCTGCAAGCCGCCATGGACGGATTCGAGGTTCTGCCGCTGGAAGACGCGGTGAAAGACGCAGACATTTTCATCACCACAACCGGCAATAAAGACGTCATTCGCATCGAGCATATGCGCGAAATGAAAGACATGGCGATTGTCGGCAATATCGGCCATTTCGACAATGAAATTCAGGTTGCGGCGCTCAAGAACCACAAATGGACCAACATCAAAGATCAGGTCGACATGATCGAAATGCCGTCCGGCAACCGCATGATCCTTTTGTCGCAGGGGCGTCTGTTGAACCTTGGCAACGCCACCGGTCATCCGTCTTTCGTGATGTCGGCCAGTTTCACCAATCAGGTTCTGGCCCAGATCGAACTTTGGACAAAAGGCGATGACTACAAGAACGACGTTTACATCCTGCCCAAACATCTGGACGAAAAAGTCGCGCGCTTGCATTTGGCCAAGATCGGCGTGAAGCTGTCAAAGCTGTCTAAAGAGCAGGCAGATTACATCGGCGTCACAACCGACGGGCCGTTCAAGCCCGAGCATTACAGGTACTGAGTTCCCCATGACCGGACCAATTTCAATAAACCTGGCCACAGCAATGCTGGCCTTGTTTATTGGAAATGTGCCGCCTACGGCAACTGTATCCAATATCACCATAAACAGAAATTATTACGAAATTACAGGCACTTCCGCTGCGTCCTTAAGAAATCAGATGAAGAGCTTGGGCCCAAACGGCTACTGGGCCTATACCAGATGGCGGGTCAAATGGTCGTCAGGTTGTAACCTGCGGTTGACGGTGAATTATACATTTCCCAAACTGAAAACCCCCGACAATGTGCCGCTTCCTTTGCGTAAAAGATTTCAGGCGATGCTGGTCAAACTTGTGGCCCATGAAGAGGGTCACGGCCAGAACGGGCGGGACGCGGCGGCGGAAATTCAGGCCGCAAACTGCAAAGGCGCGCGCGAGATTATCAAGAAATACGCCGCCCAGGATAAAATCTATGACAAAGAAACCCGGCATGGATACCTCCAAGGTGTGCGGCTGGACAACTGACGCGGCAAGGCCCTTTCCCTTAACACATGTTTGGGCTATTTTGTTCGCGGAAAGGTTGCGAATTGCGGCCCTTTCGCAAGTGTAATGTAACGTAACCTTTCAGGGTGGAAGAGGATATTATGGGCAAGAGAGACGATTTGATCGCGAGATACGCAGACGATTTGAAGAACAAATGCGGCATGACACCGGACATGGACCTGCTGACGAAAGTGACCATTGGCTGCGGCCCGTCGATCTATGACGCCGACGCATCGACCGTTGCAGGTGGCCAGCAGCACGAAATTGACACCGTGCGCAATAATTTTCTGGTGAAAAAACTCGGCCTTGCGGATGGTCCCGAACTGGACACTGCCATCGCCGAAGCGATCGAGACCTATGGCAAGTCCGAACGCAACAAATATCGCGCCGTGATCTATTATATGCTGACCAAGAAGTTTGGCAAGGAATCGGTATACGGTTGAGACGGCCAAAATTGCAGAACTGAATTACAGGGCATTCACGCAAGTGGGTGCCCTTTTGACTGCCCGCTCCGTTAACCACAACATTCTGATTTCATGTAAAATTATCGCTGTATTCGGTTTGCCCTGCGCAATTCTTTCGCCTAGGGTTCCTGTATCAGGCCAGCATGGCCGGGACTTTTCAGGAGCGTGTGGCGCGCAAGTAGCGCACGTGGGGTGATGGAGGGTCCCGAGGGGTTGGGACCCTCCTTTTTTATGTGGATATTCTTGGTCTCTGGTGCAAATCCAATCCTCTTGGTTTTGCTCTAAAACAGCGTTAGAACCAGCCCCATGATCGTACAACCGACCACCGCATAAAGCCCGTCGATGAACATCAGTCGCATGGAGCGACCGGCAAACGCATAATTGGTGATGATCCACGGCACTGCAATAAAAGCCCCCAGCCCAAAACCGGCCCAAAGACCATTATTCGGGGTGTCAATCCCGGCCATGGCGAAGATGTGGCGCATCATGCCGGCCACCAGAACCGCCATCACGAACGAGATGATGAGCGGCACCGGATTCTTACGGCTGGCATCCTCTTGTGACACTCCTGCTGCCGCCATCCACCGCTTGGCCAACACCATATACCACGCCGCGCCAAAGGCGTAACTTGCGATCGCGGCCACGAATACCCCTAAATATTCCATACTGTTTCCCTCCATATATGGATATAATCCGCCCAATATGCCGCAATATGTGGTGAAAATCCACAAATTTGGCCAATATGGAAAATCATGCTAACCTCGGGCGTGAACAGGATTTTCAAAAGAGGCGCAGAATGAGACGGTTTTTCACAGTCGCGATTCCGGTTTTTATTATCGGCTTCGCGGTTGGCAACGCGTTCTGGTATCTGGCCTCGCCCTTGTGGATTGATCGGGTGGTGTCTGAGTCCCTGCCCGAGGAATTTCAGGTCAGCGCCATTGCCAGTGGCGAATTCAAAGGGGCGGATTCAGCCCATCAGGGGCGCGGCAAGGCCGAGATCCTGCAAACCGGTTCCGGCGCTTTTGTACTGCGGCTCAGTGATTTTGAGGTGACCAACGGGCCCGACCTCAAGGTCTATCTGTCGGCGGCGCGAAATCCCGTAAAATCGTCGGATGTGCTGGCGGCACGGTTCGTGTCACTTGGCCCGCTCAAAGGTAATATCGGCGATCAGAATTACATCCTGCCCGGCGATATCGACGTGACGAATTTCGGTTCGGTGGTGATCTGGTGCGAACAGTTCAGCGTATTGTTTGCCAGCGCCGGGCTATAATCCGCCCAGCGCGCAAATGATCTTCCATTCGGCTTCCCGAACCGGCTGCACGGAAAGCCGCGTGTTGTTGACCAGAACCATATCGCTCAAACGCTTATCGGCCTTGCAAATTTCCAGCGTCACGGGTGTTTTAAGCGATTGCACCGCCTTGATGTCCACACATTCCCAACGCGCATCATCCGTGGTGCTGTCCGCGTGGGCCAGCGCACAAACCTCGACAATTCCAACCACGGCTTTTTCCTTTTGCGAATGGTAAAAGAAGCCGAGATCACCAAGCTGCATCAGGCGCATATTGTTACGCGCCTGATAATTGCGCACACCATCCCATTCTTCGCCCGCATCGCCCTTGGCAAGCTGGTCAGGCCAGCCCCATGTCGATGGTTCGGATTTGAATAGCCAGTAATTCATTGCGTGCTCCTTCATTCCGACTTTAGGGGCCGCGACAGCAGGGCGTCAACGGCTTGGGGTATGGTCAATGCGCGCTCCAGAACAGCGGTGACAATCCGGCTTAGCGGCATGTCGATACCGCGCCGCGCCGCAAGGACCATGGTGGCGCGCGCGGTAGCAACGCCTTCAAATGTCGTGCCTTTCGCCATCGCCCCCCCTTGGCCAAGCGTGTATCCAAGCGAGAAGTTCCGCGATTGCAGCGAGGTGCAGGTCAGTGCCAGATCCCCCAGCCCGCTAAGGCCAGACAGGGTGGCGGGCTGCCCTCCCAGGTCGACCGCGAGGCGCAGCATTTCGGCGTAACCCCGCGTCATCAGGGCCGCGCGCGCGCTTTCACCAAGACCCGCGCCAATGGCAATACCACAAGCAATGGCGATGACATTCTTGAGCGCACCACCAAGCTGTGCACCCACGGGATCATTGGACAGATAAAGCCGGATTGTATCGGTTGAAAGCTGCGCTTGCAGGCTGTTGTCGGTTGTTGTCGCCAATGTCAGCGCCGTGGGCAAGCCCCGGGCAATTTCACTGGCGAAACCCGGGCCGGTCAGGATGGCGGACCTGGCGTTCGGCAGAACGTCCTGTGTGACCTGGCTCGGCAGAAGGCCGGTGCTCTTCTCGATTCCCTTGCAACAGAGAACGCAGGTTTTATTGGCAAGCTGGCTGGTCTGAGCCGCAAGAAACCCGCGCAGATGTTGGGTTGGAACCGCCACCAAAACAACATTTGACACCGCTAGCGCATTTGCATCAGCGGTAACGGTTAGGGTTTCAGGGAAAGGAATATCGGCAAGGTATCGGGTATTCGTGCGGCTGGTTTGCATAGTCTTGGCTGCACCCTTATCCCGCGCCAGCAGGGTGACGGGTTTGCCGCCTTTGGCCAATGCGATGGCAAGGGCAGTGCCAAAAGCCCCCGCACCGGCAATGGAAATCGCGGTCATGCTTTTGCACCTTTCTTGCCAGAGCCAAGCATCGGCCGGCTTTTCTGATCGAGCGGCCAACGCGGGCGGGCGGTCAGGCTCAGATCACTGACACGGCCCGCGCGAAAATTCTCAAGCCCGGCCCATGCGATCATGGCGGCGTTATCCGTGCAATATTGCAAGGGCGGCGCAAGAAATTTCAAGCCCTGAGTCTGACAAAGTTCGGTCAGACCGGCGCGGATTGCACCGTTTGCCGCCACACCACCAGCCACGGCAAAGGCCGGGTTTTCAGGGGCCTCGCTTGCCAGAAACGCCTGCATGGCGCGCCGCGATTTTTCGACCAGCACATCGCGGATAGCGGCCTGAAACCCAGCGGACAGATCGGCCACGTCGTGCCTTGTCAGCCCGCCTTTTTCAGCAATCAACCCGTCACGCGCCCGCCGCAGAGCGGTTTTCAAGCCGGAAAAGGACATATCGCAATCGGGCCGGTCCAGCAGCGGGCGGGGAAAGCGAAACCGTTTCGGATCGCCATCGCTTGCGGCCTTTTCAACCTCGGGGCCACCCGGTTGCCCCAAGCCAAGCAGACGCGCGGTTTTGTCGAACGCTTCGCCCGGCGCGTCGTCAATCGTACCACCAAGGCGGGTGAAATCGTCAAACCCGCGCACAATCAGAAACTGGCAATGGCCGCCCGAGACCAGCAACATCAGATAGGGATACTCCAGTTGATCCGTCATACGCGGCGTCAGGGCATGGCCCGCAAGGTGGTTGACCCCGATCAGCGGCAGACCGGTACCAACCGCAAGACCCTTGGCACACATGACGCCCGACAGAACCCCGCCGATCAGGCCGGGGCCAGCGGTGACGGCAATGGCATCGAGATCACGAAGGCCAAGGCCCGCTTGCAAAAGCGCCTCTTCAACGCAGAGGTCCAGCTTTTCGGCATGCGCCCGCGCCGCAATTTCCGGAACGATGCCACCGAAATCAGCGTGCAGGGCGGCTTGATCGAACACCACGGATGACAGGATTTCAGCCGCCCCGCCCACGCGGTGGCGCACGACAGCGGCGGCGGTGTCATCGCAACTGCTTTCAATGCCAAGCATCGTCAGGGTCTGGGTTTCGGGGTTTTGCATATACATTACTTGCTTGCCGGTTTCACCGCAGGTAACACCTGAACCCATGGCACACAATCCCGCCCCATATATCCTGCTGACCAGACCGTTGGCGCAATCCACCGCATACAAGGCCACGCTTGAGGCTGAATTTGGCGCGCGGGTGGCGGTGATTGTATCGCCATTGCTAAAGATCAAACCGGTTGCTGCCGATATTGATCTTGCCGGGGTGCGGCATCTTCTTTTCACCTCGGTCAACGGGGTGGAGGCTTATACCCGCCTAACCAACCGGCGCGATATTGCCGCCCTGTGCGTTGGCGCGCGCACTACCGCAGCGGCGCAGGCGGCGGGGATCGAGGCACGCTCGGCTGATGGCTCAGCGGATGATCTGGTGGCGCTGGCGCAGTCCCAAACAGGGCCGTTTCTCTATGCACGCGGGGTGCATATGGCGCGCGATATTGCAGCGCAATTGCGGGCGGGCGGACAGCGGGTTAAGGAGGTCGTTACCTATGACCAACAGCCCTTATCCCTGACACCAAAGGCCAAAGCGGCCTTAACAGGTGATGTGCCCTGTCTGGTTCCGCTGTTTTCACCACGCTCGGCGCGCCTGTTCATAGATGAATGTCAGGGGGTGACTGTTCAATCTGCCACCGCGATTTGCATCAGCCGGAATGTGGCCGATCAACTGGACCCCGAAAGGTTTAAACATCCGGTGCTGGCGGCCCACCCCACGGCCGCTGCCATTACGCGGGAAATCGCCGCATCTTTGTAACCATCGCGGCGAATCCCTTGTTCCTCCTTGGGGCGTAGCCTATCTTTGAGGGGAAAACCATTTTCTTAAGGATAAGGCCCGTGGCAACCAGAAAAACGACGTCACCTTCAGGAAAAACCAAAACCGGCAGCGCTAAACCGAAAGCTGCGCCTGCAAAATCCGAACCGGTAATCCTTGATCCGCCCGCCAAGAAAAAACCCGCGACAGTCAAGAAACAAGCTGTGGTGATTGATGCCAAGGCCGAGGATGTGACAAAACCCGAGCCCGTGAAGAAAACCGAGGCACCGAAGGCGAAAGCCAACCCGGAACCAGCGAAGAGCCCCGAATCGGTGACTGCGAAGCCACAAACTTCTAACAGTACCCGTGCTTTTGCCGGTTTTCTGGCAGGCGGCGCGGTTGCCGCCCTGATCGGGTATTTTGCCGCCGGATATATCAATCCGGCACCGGTTATGCCTGACAATAGCGGTGAAATCGCGGCGCTGGCGGCGGATTACAACGCAAAAATTACCGCGCTGGAGGCGCAGATCGCAAAAAA
>JAADIC010000273.1 GCA_013151535.1 Alphaproteobacteria bacterium
TCCGCGACGTTGAAGGTGCTGGCAAAGGAATTCATGCGCAAAACCGGCTTCAAGCTGAATGGTAAACGGATCAATGTCACGGCTGGGCATTTTGCGCGCATCAAGAAAGAGCCTTGCAAGGACGAGCTATTGGGAATGACCAGCAAATGTAAGGTGTCCAAAATTGTCTGGAACAATTCCTACATCAAAAAGGGTGTAACGGTCGATACACGCCGGGTCACTGTGACCTACTGATTTTGATCCTCGGATCACCATGGATTTGACATTGCCAAAGCCGGGTTGAAACAGGTGGCGGTTCGGATGCCGGCCTAGATATTTGGAGTGGCCACTTGTGCCTGTGAGCGGGTCGCCCACAATATATGGCAAGGGCGTTTTGCGCATTTATAGGAACTGTTGCGATACTGTCACGAAAATCGCCTTAATCTCGCCTTATTTGGCCATATTGTCGACAAATTGCTATCAATTGTGGCGAAACTTGGGCAAACATGCCTCAAAACTAAAAAAGAATACCTGAGGCAGTGACATATAATGAGTAGCCCGCGTTCACGCAGGGGGCTGATGGGCATCGTGTTTGCCTGTCTGATCCCGCTATCCGTACAGCCCGCTTTCGCCTTTCCGGCGAATTGCAACGAGCGCGGTGCGTCCTATCGTTCGATCTCCAAAACCACCGGCGTTCTGACCCTGAAGGTCAGCAAGAACGACCTGATTAACTGGAAACCGCTGGCCAAGAAAACCCGGGTCAAGATCGACTTTGGTGACGGCTTCAAACGGGTGAAATCGACCGGGTCTTACACGGTTCCGAAAAAACAAAAGAAACTCCGCATCAAGGTGAGCAACAAGAAGGGCCAGTTGGCGGTGTCCTGCACCACCCAGAAAGACGACAATTACGCCAATTTTTCGTGGAATATCGCCGCCAACAGCCAGACACAGGCCACGGGCGCGGGTATTGGCGCGAATTCCAGGGGGCGTTTTGGGTTGGGTGGCAATATCGTCAGCCAGGATTATGTTTTTGTCTCAACCTCCAACTTGGCGAAAAACCGCTTTGGCCAGGCGAACTGGAGCGCCTGGGCCTCGGTTGAGGGGCGCTCTTACTCTGGTGGTCTTGATGGGGTTTCGGTGGATTTTGTCGGTGGTTTCGACAGGCTGGTGGCCCCCGATCTATTGCTTGGAATGCTGGGCGGTTACGGGCGCACGATTGTCAGCGACAGTGGCACACCCGAGGTAACCTCGTCTCCGATGCTGGGGGTCTATATCGGTAAGAACGTCGATAACAAGTTGATAATAGACGGTTTTATTTCCGTAGCGCAGCCGCGTTATGATATTTCAGGGACAAGTTTCAACGCCTCGCGACTGTCCGCCGGGCTGACATTCACCGGCCAGATCCAGCGTCCGGGGCTGCTGATTGAGCCTTTCCTGTTTGCGCGTGGCTATCGTGAATTGCAACCAAGCTATACCGCCGGTCTTGCCGTCATTCCGGCCAACAAAGCCCTGTCCATGTCCGCCTCGCTCGGGGTGAAGGTCAGCTTTACGCGGGGGCTCGGGGCGGGGAATTTTGTGCCTTATGCCAGTGCATCGGCCGATTTTCAGCGCCAAAGCTCAACCCTGACAGCCGATGACGTGCTGGCCGCGCCGCGCATCGCCATGGGCCTGTCCGGGACCATCGGCCAAGGTACGCTGAATGTGGATATGGATTTTGGCAAGACCCGCAGCGATACTTATGATCGCGGCTTCAAGATAGGCTATGAACTGAATTTTTAGGCGCGCCGGAGGATATCCGGCGTAGGCCACCTGGGGGAAATATCCCTGTCCGCACAAGGTGAGCGGGCAGGGATATTTCATTTTAGAGCAAATCCAATCCAATTGAATTCACCCACCGGCCCGAACGCGTTTGGAAAACAAACACTGCCTCGGGCCGGTGGGTGAATATCCGAATCCAAATAGATTGGTTTCGCTCTAATCAGAGGGTTATCAGCTTCCGCGGGACATGGCCGCAACCCCGGTGCGGGCAATCTCGACCAGCCCAAGCGGGCGCATCAAATCGACGAATGCATCAATTTTCTCGGGCGTTCCGGTGATCTCGAACACGAAACTTTCCAGCGTCGTATCCACCACCGAGGCGCGGAAAATATCGGCAAGGCGCAATGCTTCAACCCGCATATCACCCTTGCCCGCAACCTTGAGGATCGCCAGTTCACGTTCCACGCTGGGGCCTTCCACGGTCAGGTCATGCACCTCATGCACCGGCACAATCCGCGACACCTGCGCCTTGATCTGCTCGATCACCGCAGCGGTGCCGGTGGTGACAATGGTGATGCGCGACAGATGGCCCAAGTGATCGACCTCGGCCACGGTCAGGCTTTCGATGTTGTAACCGCGCCCGGCAAACAGGCCGATAACCCGGGCCAGAACCCCGGCCTCGTTATCCACCAGAATGGCCAGCGTGTGGGTTTCAATCACCTCGCTTGACGGGTTTTTGAGGTCATACGCACTTTTGCGCGATGCGCCTTTTTTCAATGATAATGCACACATAGCAGCTTTCCTTAAACCATTACCGCGCCGTCGGACTGGATCGCGTCCTCGGTGCTGTCTTCACCCATCAGCATTTCATTATGCGGCTTGCCGGACGGGATCATCGGAAAGCAGTTTTCGTGCTTCTCTACTAGGCAATCAAAAATCACCGGCCCGTCATGCGCCAGCATTTCCAAGATCGCCTCGTCCAGATCGGCAGGGTTTGAGCAACGAATGCCTTTGGCCCCGAACGCCTCGGCCAGTTTGACAAAATCGGGCAGGGCTTCGGACCAGGTATGCGAATAGCGCTCGCCGTGCAGCAATTCCTGCCACTGGCGCACCATGCCAAGACGCTCGTTATTCAGGATGAACTGTTTGACCGGCAGGCGATACTGCGCCGCCGTGCCCATTTCCTGCATGTTCATCAGCCAGCTTGCTTCACCCGCCACATTAATCACCAGCGCCTCCGGGTGGGCGATCTGCACCCCGATCGAGGCTGGCATGCCGTAACCCATGGTGCCCAGCCCGCCCGAAGTCATCCAGCGGTTCGGGTCTTCAAAGCCCAAAAACTGCGCCGCCCACATCTGGTGCTGGCCAACCTCGGTGGTGATATAGCGATCCTTGTCTTTGGTCAGGGCCTCAAGCCGCTCAAGCGCGTATTGCGGCTTAATCACCTTGTCGGAACCTTTGTAAGTCAGACATTTCACATTGCGCCATTTGGTGATTTCACCCCACCAATCCTTCAATGCCGCCTTGTTGGTCTTGCGCCCGCGCTCTTTCCAGATCGCCAGCGCCGCCTCCAAAACGCGGCTTACATCGCCAAGAATCGGCAGATCCACATGCACGACCTTGTTGATCGAGGCCGGGTCAATGTCGATATGCACCTTGGTGGAGCCGGGCGAGAATTTATCCAGCCGCCCGGTGATCCGATCATCAAACCGCGCCCCGACATTTATCATCAGATCGCAATCATGCATCGCCAGATTGGCCTCATAGGTTCCGTGCATACCGAGCATGCCAAGCCACGCTGGCCCCGAGGCCGGATAACAGCCAAGCCCCATCAGGGTCGAGGTGATGGGGAAATTGGTACCGGCGACGAATTCGCGCAGCAATTCGCTGGCCTTGTCGCCGGAATTAACCACGCCACCGCCGGTATAAAACAAGGGCCGTTCAGCGGTTTCCATCAGCTCGACCAGTTTCAGGATCGCCTCATCGTCACCGTCAACCTGCGGCTGATAGTGGCTGGTATTGGCGCTTTTTGGTGGCGTATAGGTGCCACTGGCGAATTGCACGTCTTTCGGGATGTCGACCAGAACCGGCCCCGGACGGCCCGAAACAGCCACATGAAACGCCTGATGGATGGTGTCGGCCAATTTATCCGTGTCCTTGACCAGCCAGTTATGCTTGGTGCAGGGCCGCGTGATGCCCACAGTGTCGGCCTCCTGAAAGCCGTCGGTGCCGATCATGAAGGTTGGCACCTGGCCAGTCAAAACCACCATCGGAATGCTGTCAAGCAGCGCGTCGGTCATGCCGGTCACCGCGTTGGTCGCACCCGGGCCCGAGGTGACCAGAACCACACCCGGTTTGCCGGTTGAACGCGCATAGCCTTCGGCGGCATGGGTCGCGCCCTGTTCGTGGCGCACAAGGATGTGGCGGATATCGTTTTGCTGAAAAATCTCGTCATAAATCGGAAGGACAGCGCCGCCGGGATAGCCGAAAACCACATCCACACCCTGATCCTTCAGGGCCTGGATTACCATCTGAGCGCCCGTCATTGTTCGGGTCATATTCTGTTCCTTATCCAATTCTGCGGGAAGTATGCGACATAAAAAAACCCCCTGACATGGGGGTGCATGGCTTGAAAACGGTGTGTGTGCCGTTAACGCGCCATGCGTTTGCCTGAAATCACCACGAGGATTTTCATGTCGTCTTCCCTTTTCGTGTGCGCGAATTTAGGGCCAAGCCAGCATGGGGTCAAGGTGATTTGCTGAATATATCACAAGAAATCCTCTGTTTTACGCAAGTTAATTTCAATAATGGGGAACCTAGAGACACAAGAGGGATTTAAGTCGCAATATCCGGTAACAAAATCTTCGATACCTGCTCGGAAATCGGCTCGCTTGCCAGCGGGTCAAGCCTGTCCGGATTTTCCTTGATCGGGCCGATGTCGCGCCACGCGCCGCGGCTGAACACCTCCACCGCGTGGTAATTCGCCTTATAGCCCATCTTGCGGCTGCCCGGCACCCAATAGCCGAGGTAAACATAGGGCAATCCGGCAGCCCGCGCGATTTCAATGTGATCCAGAATGATGAACGTGCCGGGTGAATTGGCCTGACTTTCGGGTTCAAAGAACGAATAGACCAGCGACAGGCCGTCCTCCAGAACATCCGTCAGGCAGACGGCGGACAATTCGCGCCTGCCTGATCCGGTATCTGCATCGCGGTAATATTCGACAACGCGTGAGCGCACGGGGGTTTCTTCGATCATCGCCGCGAACTCGAAAATATCCATATCGGCCATGCCGCCATCGGAATGGCGCGCCGACAGGTAGGAGCGGAACAACTGATACTGATCCTCGGTCGCCCACGGGGTCGAGGCTTCGCGCGTCAGATGATCGTTGCGCCTAAGGATACGGCGCTGGCTGCGACTGGGTTTGAAATCCGCCACCCGGATGCGGGCGGAATAACACGAGGTACAGTCAACGCAGGATGGCCGGTAAAGCACGTTTTGCGAGCGGCGAAAGCCCTGTTTGGACAGGGCATCGTTCAGCTTGATGGCGTGATCGCCCTGCAACGCGGTGAACAATTTGCGTTCAACCCGGCCATCAAGATAGGGGCAGGGCTGGGGGGCGGTAACATAAAACTGGGGCACTAACGGCAGTGTGTGACGCATAACAATATGTTCCTGCAAGGGAAACTGGTGCAAGCCTAACAAACAGGCGCGGCAGCGACAATAGTTTAGTAAGAAAAAGGTTAACGGAAAAAAGGGCCGCTTTGGGCGGCCCTTCTGGTTGGAATGTGCAAGGGGTCAGGCCTCGGCGGCTTCCTCGTTCACCGGTTTCGCACCTTTGGCACGGTCATCCATGAACTGGTCAAACTCGGTCTTGTCCTTGGCTTCACGCAGCCGGTCAAGGAACGAGCGGAAGGCATCCTGTTCGTCTTCCAGACGTTTCAGGGTTTCTTCCTTGTAGCTGTCAAAAGCGACGTTGCCAGACGAGCGGAAGGAATGGGTGTGCCGCGAAAAGCGGGATGATTTGCGGCGTGAATGGCCGCAGCCAAAAGAACGGGATGACATGCGTTTGCTCCAGATCATGTAAAACAGAATGGCCAGACCAACCGGCCAGATGAAGATAAAACCAAGGACCATGGCGGCGATCCAGGCGCCTTTGCCACGCTCATCAAGCCAGTTTTCCGCTTGCGAAGGCCAGGTTGTGACAGAACTCATTATTTGTAATCTCCTGTGTTTCGAGTTTCATGTTAATGTTCGTTACATTGAATATGTGGGGAATTGTGCAGGGATTGCAAGGAAAAATGTGAATAATATTTACATTATAGGAGGCTGACTGGCTAAAGCCTTGAATTTACGGCTATCTTTCTTCAGGCAAAATCCCCAAGCCACGCAGATAGACCCCGATACCGCTTTCCAGCAGGTCTTCCGGTGTAAACGGCGCGCGCCCGCCCGGTTCACCCCGGGCAAACAGTTCAACCACACCGTGGCTCATGGCCCAGATATGTTGGGTGACCATGGTGGCGGGCGGGCGTTTATCGGCGGGCAAATGCTCCATCAATTCGGTCGTGGCGCGGCTCAGAACCGACATCGCCCGCTCACTTGCCAGCGCCAGCGCCGGATCGGCGTTGATGCGCAATCCGCTTTCAAACATCGCGATATAATGGCCGGGATGCTTGCGCGCGAACGCGAGGTAAGCCCGCCCGGTGGCCTCGAACGATGCCAGCGCCGATGGCGCGCCCTTGCGATAGGCAAACTCCATCAGGTCGGCGAAAATCTCAAAGCCTTGCTTGGCGGCCTCGGCGATCATGTCTTCCTTGCCGGTGAAATGGCGGTAAGGGGCGGCGGGTGAGACGCCGGCGGCTTTCGCGGCCTCGGCCATGGTAAAGCCTTGCGGGCCTTTTTCTTCGATCAACACCAGCGTCGCATCGACCAGCGCCTGTTTCAGATTGCCGTGGTGATAGCCGCGCCTAGACATGCCACAAATCCGGCCCACCGCAGATTTTTGCATCCGGCGCATGGGCAATAGTGGCGTCTTTGTTGTCATAGTCGATCTGGCTCAGCACCGCTTGGATCGCCGCCACCCGGGCGCGGCGTTTGTCGTCGGAACGCACGATGGTCCACGGGGCGGTTTCAGTGTGTGAACGCGTGAAGGTCTCTTCAATGGCGGCGCTATATTCATCCCATTTCGACAGGCCCTTCACATCAATGCCGGATAATTTCCACTGCTTCAGTGGATCACTTTCACGCTTGAGGAACCGGCGCAACTGTTCGGTGCGCCCGACATTCAGCCAGATTTTGAACAACCTGATACCCTCATCCACCAGCATCTCCTCGAACGGATTGACCTGCTGAAAGAAATGTGCGCGTTGCACGGGCGTGCAAAAGCCGAACACCTGCTCGATCACGCCGCGATTATACCACGAGCGGTCAAACAACGCGATTTCGCCGCCCGAGGGCAGGTTCTGGATATAACGCTGGAAATACCACTGGCTGGCCTCGCGGTCCGAGGGTTTTGCCAGCGCCACGATCTTGGCGCTGCGCGGGTTCAGATATTCGCGAAACCGCTTGATGGTGCCACCCTTACCAGCGGCATCGCGCCCCTCAAACACAATTGCGATCCGCGTGCCTGACGTTTTCGCCCAGCTTTGCAGCTTGACCAGTTCGATTTGCAAAGCCTCTAGCGTGTTTTCATAATCTTTCACGTCCCAGCGATCCGCATAGGGGTGGCTGTCGTTCAGGATGTCGTTCTTTTTAGACGCCTTTATCGCCGCGCGCATCTTGCTTTGCGCGGGGTCGTTGTAAAAGCGGCTGATGGCGCCGTCAAAGGGCAGGGGCATGGGGTTCTCCGGGGCTTGTTGCCCTTAACATGCGCTTTACGGCGCGCTTTTCAATCCCACCTTGGCGGCCAGCCTGTCAATGGCATCAACCACAACAGCAGTATCGGTCTGATGCGGCATGTGGCCGACACCGTCCAGAACCGTGACATTGATGTCCTTGATCTGGTTGGCCAGAATTTTGGTGTGGATCTTGCAAGGCACGATTGTATCCGCCGTGCCGTGGATGGCTTCAACCGGCACCGAAATTTCGCCATAACGCGGCACCATCTGGCGCACCTCGGCCTTGAGGGCGGCCACCTGCAAAGCGTTCGCCCGTTGCTGGCTGCGTCGCAAGGTCAGGCCCGTGCCTACGAATTCGCCAAATCCTTCGGGCACGGTTTGCGGCGCAAAAATCCCTTCAAGCGACGATTGCACAGCAGAGGCAGGCGTAACCGCCGCGATCAGCAACCGCATGAACGGGCCGGTAACCGGGTTGGAGGTCAAGAAATAAAGCGTGCCAAGCCCCTTTTCCCAGACATTGGACGGGGCAGCGACCAGCACCAAACCCGCCACAAGATCGGGCTGATCCAGCGTCAGGCGCAAAGACACCGAACCGCCATAGCTTTGGCCCAGCAAATAAACCTTGTCATAGCCGAGTTTGCGAATGGCAGCGGCGATCACATCAGCCTGCTCGGCCAGGGTTTCGCCTTTGGGATTGAATGCGGGGGAATAACCAAGCCCCGGGCGGTCGACAGCGATCACGGTGAAACGGTTCTCAAGGGCCGGGGCAAGGGCGAAGGTCAAATCGTTAAGATTGCCGCTGGCGCCATGGATCAGCACAATTGGCGGACCCTGGCCCGAAATCTTGAGGTGAAGCCGCGTGCCATTCACATCGACGAACTGCCCGCCCTGCGGCCAACGCTTGGCTGTGCGCGCCTCGTTGCGCGCCGCCAGCAACATCAGAATACCAAGGCTAATCGCAATCAGGATCAGCAAAATACTCAACCATTTCATGTGCTTGCCCGTCCTGACAAATCCCCTATCAGGGTCATGTCAAAAGGCGTGCTCTGGTAGATTTCATTGATCCAGTTGCCATAAAGCAGATGCGCATGGCTGCGCCAGCGGTTATCCGGCGGCTGGCCGGGATCGTCATCAGGATAGTAATTCAACGGTATATTGATCGGCGTGCCATTGGCGATATCGCGGTCATATTCCTGTTTCAGGGACACGGAATCATATTCGAAATGGTTAAAGATATAAAGCGCGCGCCGCGCCGTATCTTCGACCAGACAAGGGCCAACCTCGTCTGATCCCAGCAGGGTGCGCATACCGTCAACGCCGTTGATCTCGGCCTCGCGCATTTCGGTCCAGCGGCTGACCGGAATGACGAAATCATCGGAAAATCCGCGCAAATATGGCGAGGCGGGCGACAGGTTTCGATGCCGAAAACAACCGAACGCCTTGGCGTCCAGCATATGCTTTGCCACCCCGTGAAAATGGTGCAACATCGCCATGCCGCCCCAGCACACACCAAAAGTCGACAGCACATTGCTTTGCGTCCAATCCATCACTTCGCGCATTTCATCCCAATAGGTGACGTCCTGAAACGCCAAATGCTCAATCGGGGCACCAGTGATAATCAAGCCGTCAAATTTACGATCTTTCACCGCCTGAAACGGCTGGTAAAAGCTCTCCATATGCTTAGCCGAGGTATTGCGCGAGATATGTTCGCTCATCCTAATCAGGGTCAGTTCGATCTGCAGCGGCGTCGCCCCGATCAGGCGGGCAAACTGGGTTTCGGTCTGGATTTTCTTGGGCATCAGGTTCAACAGACCGATTTGCAGCGGGCGAATATCCTGCCGTGCGGCATGTGCGTCCGACATCACCATAACACCTTCATTCTGAAGGATATCATAGGCGGGCAGGCTGGAGGGCAGTTTTATAGGCATCAAAAATTCCGTTTAGTTTGCAACAAGCGCGCTGGCAATCAGCGCGTCAAAATCATCGGTAGTTTTGACCCTGGCGATATCATCGGCGGCCACACTCACACCCCAGTTTTCAGCCATGGCGCGATAAATCGGCAGGCGATGGGCAAGGGTTTTGCGATTGGCCCAGCGCATGAAATCATCTGGATCAATTTCGGCCTCTAACAGATTGTTTTCACCGGTATATTCAGCCCAGAGGCTGCGCAGAAAATCCTTGCCAAAATACATCGGTTTGGGGGCCAGATCAAAGCGGTGCGCCAGTTCTTCGGCGTGATCCTCGCCCCCCTTGATCCAGACCATCAACAGGTTATCCGACAACGCTTTGAGAACCGGATCATCCTGATCCTCAGGCTTCACAACCTCGCAGATCGAACCGCCGGAATCGCAGATGAAATTGGCGTAGTCATAAAGCCGATCTGCGCGATCTATGAACGTCACCGTATCCAGCAAAGCCGCGATTTCGGCGCTGCGGTGCTGCTCCTGACGGCGCTGGTACTCGGCAAAGGGAATACCGCCCAATTCAGGATTGCCCGGTTTGCCCATATAACTTGACAGCGGTGACAGGTTCTCGAACGTGATGTTTGAGCCGATATAGATCGAGTCACTGCGCAGCAAATCCGCCAGAAACGGGTTGCGCATGGCCTCGGCCTTGAAATTATCGACGATATGTTCGCCCATATAGCGCGTACCGATGCGGTAATCGACCGAGTAGTGAAACCAGTCACCACCGGCGCGCAGGATGTTGGAGACATGGGTTTTGCCAAGCCCCGACATGCCAAACAGCATGACGCGCTTGTGCTGGTTTTGCATCCAGTCTTTGGCGGTATGATACAACATTTCGTCCCGTTTTCAGCGGCTTCGTGCGAGTGCTTTAACGCATATCTGCGCGCTGGAGCAAATGGAAAGGCATGTTGCGCCTAGAGCAATTTGCGCCTTTCCGACCAGATATTGACGAAATTCGCCGAAATAATGATCGCAGCACCAATGAATACCGCAATTGCGAACGGCTCGTCATAATAAAGGATGCCGATGATGGCCGCCAACGGCAGGCGGACAAAATCCATCGGATAGACAAAGACGGCGGGGGCGATTTTCAGGGCCGAGGTGATGCAGAAATGCGCGAACAGCCCGGCCACCCCGACCACAATCACCCAAGGCAAGGTTTCAAGCGTCGGCAGGGCGATATCGCCGTCATATCCGGCGGTGATAAGGCCCAGCACCGCCTGAATGGTGACCAGCCAGAACATGATCGAGGTAACCGACTGGCTGCGCGTCAATAATTTGGTGGCGATGCCCGAACCAGCAAAAAACAGCGCGCAGAGCGCGGCGGCGATGATACCGGCGCTCAGGCCGATCTGGTCGGGGCGCGCCACGATCAGGATGCCGGCGAAACCGACAATGGCCGCCCCAAGTCGGACCGGGGTCAGTCGTTCCGACAGAAAGAACGGCGCGAACAGCGCGACCCAGAGCGGGACGGAAAATTCAAACGCGAAAAGCTGGGGCAGGGTGATTAGCGAAAGCGCGAAGAACCACAGGTTCTGGCCGATGAAATGGCTGGTATTGCGCAACACTTGCAGGCGCATGTTGCGGGTGTTGATCTGGTGCAATGTCCCGCCCGCTTTGGCGATAAGCAGCACAATGGCAATGCCCATCAACGAGCGGTAAAGCATCAGTTCGAACGTATCAAGCTGATGCGCAACCGCGCGCCCGGCCACGGCCATGGAGATGAAAGAAACCACTGCCCCCATCATCCAAATGGCGGCTTTTACCGGTTGGGGCTGCATTTGAAATCCACCTTGCCATCTTTGTTCTTCAAAAACTTCTATGCCTCCGGCGGGGATATTTGAAGAACAAAGAGGCGGGCGATTTTTTAACCAAATTTTAGGATAGTTGTATCAGAGTGATCTTGCGGTACAGGCGGGGACGCCGATGCCCGATCCATCTTGTGAACGGAGATGGTGCCTTGAGGGGGTGAAATCCCTCGGGGTGCTATTCCCATTCAATCGTTCCCGGTGGTTTTGAGGTGATGTCGTAAGTCACACGGTTGATGCCCGCGACTTCGTTGATGATGCGGG
>JAADIC010000357.1 GCA_013151535.1 Alphaproteobacteria bacterium
AGGTATCCCTTGCAACGCGTGCCAGTACCAAAACATTCACCTCTGCGGCACCGGCGCATCGGCAAGCCTCGGCGCATCCGGCGAGGGTGGCGCCCGATGTCATCACATCGTCGATCAGCAGGACGGGGCGGCCGGCAAGGCGTGGTTGGTGTTTGGGCTGGATTGAAAAGGCGGATTTCTGGTTTTCGAACCGCTCTTGGCGCGTCATGCCCTCCTGCATGGCGGTATTTATGCGGCGTCGCAGCATATCTGGGCAATGCGCCAGCCCAAGAACCTCGGCGATATGGGCCGCAAGCAGGGCCGATTGATTGAAGCGGCGCGAAAACAGCCGCCTTGCGTGTAGGGGAACCGGCACGATCAGGGTTTCCTGCGTGACCAGACCCTTTCCCGCCTGCGCCATCCATCTGGCCATCGGCTTGACCAGTTCATGCCGGTCACCATGTTTCAGGGCCAGCACCATGCGCCGCGCTGTTCCGCCATACATCAGGGCCGCGCGGCCATTCTGCCACGGGCGCGGCGCGGCGATACAATAGTCACACAGAACCTCCTCGGCTTGAATGTCACCGGGCAGCGGGATGCCGCAACTGCCGCATACCAGACCGCTGATAAACGGCGCTTCCCGCCAGCATTTGCCGCATAATGCGAAATCCACCGAGGTTTCGACGCCACAGATCAGGCATTGTGGCGGATAAAGAAAATGTATGGCAGATTGCAAATTCACCTGATCCTCCATAAAAGCAGCATTTCAACCAACTGGCGGATTGGCCCGATGAGCCACGAATTGTTCGACCCCCAAGCCCTTGCCCGCAGCCGCGCCCGTGCCCGCACTTGCGCCGCGCCTGCGATGTTCCTGCACGAACGCGCCGTTTCCCAGATCAAGGAAAGACTGGAAGAGGTTAACAGAACGTTTACGAGCGTGGCGATTGTGACGGCGTTTCCCGAGATCTGGGCGGAATGTGTGCCAAATGCCACCATGGTACCCGAGGCCGAAACGCTGGATTTTCGAGACGGAAAATACGATCTGGTCATCCACGCGCTGTCTTTGCATTGCTCAAACGATCCGGTCGGGCAGATGATCCAGAGCCGCAATGCCCTGCATCCCGACGGCCTGTTTCTGGCGGTTCTATTCGGTGGGCAAACCTTGCACGAACTGCGCACCTCAATCGCGGAAGCGGAGGTGAAACTCCATGGCGGACTGTCCCCACGCGTCGCACCAATGGCCGAGCTGCGAGACCTTGGGGGATTGCTGCAACGGGCTGGTTTTGCCTTGCCGGTGGCGGATTGTGACAAGGTGACGGTTACTTATACATCTGCTGTTGATCTGATGCATGACCTTCGTGCGATGGGTGAAGTTAATGTAATGCATGAACGTCGAAAAACTACATTAACAACACGATTTATTACGTTAGTTACAGATATATACAATACGAACTTCAAGCAAGACATGAAGACTATTTCTGCGACTTTTGACATGATGTATCTCACCGGTTGGGCGCCTGACCCATCCCAGCAGAAGCCCCTGCGCCCCGGCTCGGCGGTGGCCCGGCTGGCGGATGCACTGGGCGTTGAAGAATTTGGAGAGCCTTAGGATATGGACCAACGACCTGAAAAAACCGGCGTTCTGATCGCCAATCTTGGTACACCCGACGGCACGGATTACTGGTCCATGCGCCGCTATCTGAACGAGTTTCTATCGGATCAGCGGGTGATAGATTACCCGCGCTGGAAGTGGCAGCCGATCCTTCAGGCGATCATCCTGAGCAAGCGGCCGTTTTCATCCGGTCGCGCCTATGACAGCATCTGGAATCATGCGCGCAACGAAGGCCCGCTGATGACGATCACGCGCGATCAGAGTGATAAACTGTCCGGCAAAATTGCAACGCAGTTTGGCGATCAGGTGATGGTCGATTTTTGCATGCGCTATGGCAATCCCTCGACCGCATCCAAAGTCAAAGCAATGGTCGCGGCGGGTTGCACACGCATTCTGTTCTTTCCGCTTTATCCGCAATATGCGGGGGCCACGACGGCAACAGCAAATGACAGCTTTTTCGCGGCGTTGGGCAACGAGGCTTACCAACCCGCAGCACGCACCGTTCCCGCCTATTTCGACCATCCGTTATATATCGACGCGCTGGCGCAATCGGTGCAGGCGGCGCTGCCGGAAAAACCCGATGTTCTGGTCGCGTCTTTCCACGGTATGCCCGAGCGGTACCTTGCGCAGGGCGATCCCTATTATCACCACTGTCTTGAAACTGCGCGGCTGCTGCGGAAAAAACTCGGCTGGTCGGATGATGAACTGGTCACAACTTTTCAGTCGCAATTTGGCCCCGAAGAATGGCTGAAACCTGCGACGGTGGATGAAGTTGCGCGGCTGGCCAGGGCTGGCAAAAAGCATATGGCTGTGATTGCGCCAGCCTTTGCCGCCGATTGTCTGGAAACGCTGGAAGAGATCAACGCGGAAATCCGCGACAGTTTCATGGCAGCGGGCGGTGAGGTGTTCACTTATGTGCCCTGCCTGAACAGCGATGCGGCGCATATTGAAATGCTGTACAGCATCGTGGTCGAAAACCTTGCGGGTTGGCTTTAGAGCCGCGTCCACAATATCTGACCCACTCAGCCGCTCAGATTTTTGCGAGTACCAAGCGGCGTCGCGCCGGGCATATCTGTCGATACGTTCAAGCGGCGGCGCGCCGGGATTTGAGAAAATATGAGCGGCCCCAGAGGGGTTACGCCCGCGCGGCCTGCCTCCGGGCGGTTGCCGCTCGACCGTATGCCCGCTACGCTTTTCGCGCCAACGCACCCGTATTCAGACCGCGCGGACGCAACTGAGTGGATCAGATATTGTGGACGAGGCTCCAGCCGCAAGATTATCAACAAATTCAAGATATTGCTTTAGCCAAATCAACCCTGCTTTGCCATTGAATCGCCCCCCTTTGGTGTTTTGATTGGGGCAACGCCAATCGCTCGTGAAAGCTGCTTATGCCCGATAAATCCTATTACGCCCCTGCGGGCGGCCTGCCACCGCAAAGCCAAATCCTGACAGACCGCGCCATGTTCACCGAGGCTTACGCCGTCATTCCCAAAGGCACGATGAGCGATATCGTGACCTCGATGCTGCCATTTTGGGAAGGCACCCGGGCTTGGGTGCTGTCGCGGCCTTTGTCCGGTTTTGCCGAGACGTTCTCGCAATACATCATGGAAGTTGCGCCGGGCGGTGGAAGCGACAAGCCCGACACAGACCCGAATGCGCAGGCGGTTTTGTTTGTGGTTGAGGGTGGGTTTACGCTGACGATTGACGGGCAGTCAAATGAGCTTGCGGTTGGCGGTTATGCCTATATTCCGCCCTCCGCCAATTGGACTCTGCGCAACAACAGCACTGCCCCCTGCAAATTTCACTGGATTCGCAAAGCCTATGAGGCGGTTAAAGGGCTGGAACAGCCCGAGGCCTTTGTCACCAGCGATCAGGAAATCACGCCCACCGAAATGCCGGATACCGACGGCGTTTGGGCGACCACGCGGTTCACGGATCCGGCCGATATGCGCCATGATATGGCGGTTAATATTGTCACCCTCCAGCCCGGCGGCGTCATTCCGTTTGCCGAGACCCATGTGATGGAACACGGCCTTTATGTGCTTCAGGGCAAGGCGGTTTACCGGCTTAATCAGGATTGGGTCGAGGTTGAGGCGGGTGATTATATGTGGCTGCGCGCGTTTTGCCCGCAGGCCTGTTACGCGGGCGGGCCGGGGCCGTTTCGCTATCTGCTTTACAAGGACGTGAACCGGCATATGAAACTTTAGCGCGCGGATGCTCCCATCTGGCGGGATAATTCTTCGGCCGCTTCTATCACTTTCACGGCTACGGACGGCACATTTTCCAAAGACATACGATTGATCGGGCCAGAAACGGAAATTCCGGCGATGGCCTCGCCGTATTGATCGATCACCGGGGCGGCGATGCAGCGCATGCCTGTGGTGCGCTCTTCATTGTCAAAAGCGTAGCCTTGCGCTTGGACCTCCTGAAGCTCCGCACGCAATTTATCTGAATCTGTAATGGTCTGCGCTGTGAACCCCTCCAGATCGTGCCGCCGTAAGTGGCGTTTCAGCCGGATTTCGCTAAACTGCCCTAACAATGCCTTGCCGATACCGGATGAATGCATCGGGGCTTGCGTGCCGGGAGGAAAGAACGCG
Organism: Alphaproteobacteria bacterium; assembly: GCA_013151535.1. Classification (GTDB taxonomy): domain Bacteria; phylum Pseudomonadota; class Alphaproteobacteria; order Rhodobacterales; family Rhodobacteraceae; genus UBA5972. The sequence continues at coordinate 4,189 of JAADIC010000357.1, forward strand.
CGGATGGTCTCAAAGGTTTCGACCTGAGAAACAAACAGAACCAGACCGCCACGCTCGATCCCCAGATTGGCGGTTTCGCCAGTTGCCTCCATCAAGCTGCGCATGACGGGGCGGCTGCGCTCGACCAGCCCTTCGCGACGCAGAAAGTTGGAGCCAAGGCGAAAGGTGGCGGGGCCGATTTGCCATGTTTGTGTCGGTAGATCGACCTCGACGATCTGGCGGTTTTCCAGCGTGGTTAGCACGCGGTAAACGGTGGAGGGGGATTGATTGAGTTCGGTCGCGATTTGCGACAGGGTCATGCCGCCAAGATCAGACAGGGTTTCAAGGATATCCAGCGCCCGATCCAGCGACTGGATATTGGTTCTGGGGGGGTTGATTGCGTTGCTTCTGGGGCGGCCACGGGCACGATTTGGTTTTGGCATTGGCGGGTTTTCCGGGGTATATATTTTCAATTTGCAGAATAGAGTGAAAATAGATTTTAGCTAGTGAAAAAATGAAGTCATTGATTTTATAGAAATAACCGGACGTTTTTAGGGTTACTGGCCAGATTTCAGAAAAATTGCACCCCCTTGCGTGAATCGCTATTTTCCGACGAACCCCGCCATCAGGCCCGATATCAGGAACGTAAAATGAGCTTTCAAAACCCGGTTTTCATCCCCGGCCCGACAAATATGCCCGAGGTGCTGCGCAAGTCGATTTCCATGCCGACGCTCGATCACCGCTCGCCTCTGTTCGGGGAAATCCTGCATCCGGCGCTGGCGGGTGTGAAGAAGATTTTGAAAAGCGAGAGCGCCGAGATTTTTGTGTTTCCATCCACTGGCACGGGTGGTTGGGAAACCGCGCTGACCAACACGCTGTCCAAGGGTGACAAGGTTCTGGTGGCGCGCAACGGTATGTTCAGCCACCGCTGGATTGATATGTGCAACCGCCACGGGCTGGATGTTCAGGTCGTCGAGGCCGCTTGGGGCGCGGGTATTCCGACGGACGAATACGCGGAAATCCTGATTGCCGATAAAGGCCACGAGATCAAAGCGGTGCTGGCCACCCATAACGAAACCGCGACCGGCGTGAAGTCCGACATTGCCGCCGTGCGCGCTGCCATGGACGGCGCTAACCATCCGGCGATGCTGTTTGTCGATGGGGTTTCTTCGATCGCGTCGATGGATTTTCGCATGGATGAATGGGGCGTTGATGTGGCCATTGCCGGTTCGCAGAAAGGCTTCATGCTGCCCGCCGGCCTGGCGATTATCGGCTTTAGCCCCAAGGCTTGTGCCGCGATTGAAACCGCTGATCTGCCACGCACGTTCTTTGATATTCGCGATATGCGGGCGGGTTATGCCAATAACGCTTACCCTTACACGCCTGCGGTTGGTCTGCTGAACGGCCTCAAGCTGGCGACGGAAATGTTGCTGGATGAGGGGTTGGAGAACGTCTTTGCCCGCCACCATCGCATCGCCAGCGGTATTCGTGCTGCGATTGAGGCGTGGGGCCTGAAGCTGTGCGCGCAATCGCCGGAGCTTTATTCCGATAGTGTCAGCGCGATTGTTACGCCCGAGGGTTTCAACGCTACCGACATCGTCACCCACGCCGCCGATAAATATGGTGTCGCGTTTGGTGTTGGTCTGGGCGAGGTTGCGGGCAAGGTGTTTCGCATCGGCCATCTGGGCAGTCTGACCGATGTGATGGCTTTGTCTGGTATTGCCACCGCTGAAATGTGTATGGTGGACCTTGGGCTGGATGTGAAGCTGGGTTCCGGCGTTGCCGCAGCGCAGGATTATTATCGCAACAATGCGGTGACGAATACTCGCACGATGGCTTGGTAAGGGACGCATATGTATATACCGACACTGGATGATATGCTAGCAGCGCATGAGCGGATCAAACCCTATGTGCATCGTACACCGGTTCTGACTTCGACCTTTCTGGATGAACTGACTGGCGCAAAACTGTTCTTCAAATGCGAGAATTTTCAGAAGGCTGGGGTGTTCAAGGCGCGGGGGGCCTCGAACGCGGTGTTTGGTCTAACGGACGCAATGGCCAGCAAGGGTGTGGCGACGCATTCCTCGGGCAATCATGCGCTTAGCCTGTCTTATGCGGCGGGTCGGCGGGGTATTCCGTGCCACGTTGTCATGCCACGCACTGCCCCGCAGGCTAAAAAGGATGCGGTGATCGGCTATGGCGGCATTATTACCGAATGCGAGCCTTCGACGAGTAGCCGCGAAGCGGTGTTTGCCAAGGTTCAAGCCGCAACCGGCGCGGAATTTGTGCATCCTTATAATGATCCGCGTGTGATTGCGGGGCAGGGTACATGTTCGCGCGAGTTGATCGAACAGGTCGAGGGGCTGGATGCGGTTATCGCGCCCATTGGTGGTGGTGGCATGATCTCCGGCACCTGTCTGACCCTGTCAAACTTGGCCCCTGACGTCAAAATTTACGCCGCCGAGCCGGATCAGGCGGATGATGCCGCGCGGTCTTTCCGGGCTGGCCACATCATTGCCGACGATGCGCCAGATACGGTGGCCGATGGTTTGAAAGTGCCGCTTAAGGAATTGACGTGGCATTTCGTTTCCAACCATGTGACCGACATTCTGACATGTTCCGAGCAGGAGATCATTGACGCGATGAAACTGATCTGGAAACGCATGAAAATCGTGATGGAACCGTCCTCGGCTGTGCCTTTGGCGACTATCCTCAAGAACAAAGACACCTTCGCGGGCAAGCGCGTGGGGGTGATTATTACCGGTGGCAATGTCGATCTTGACCTGCTGCCTTGGTTGAACACCTGAACAGGAGAAATGAACATGAACATCGCAACCGATTTTTCAAACTACGACGTTGGCTATGATATTCCGGCCAAACCGGGCATGGACGAAGCCGATATTCAGACGCCCTGTCTGGTGCTTGATTTGGACGCGCTGGACCGCAACGTCAAAAAGATGGGCGATTTGTGTAAGGAAATGGGCGTGCGGCATCGGGCGCATGGCAAGATGCACAAATCTGTCGACGTGCTGAATTTGCAGCAAAGCCTTGGCGGCGCGATTGGCGTTTGCTGTCAGAAGGTTTCCGAGGCCGAGGTGTT
>JAADIC010000245.1 GCA_013151535.1 Alphaproteobacteria bacterium
CTATTCCCCCTTCGGGGGGCTCATCTTTCTGGAGGATAAAACTATAGCCGATTCTTTCGCGCTAAAGCACTCCCGTCTGAAAGACGGGGGGGTTGAACCATAGAGTGGATACTAAAGCAATAGATTTCAGAAGAATGTTCCGATGGGTTTCACGTGGTCGATTTTTAGGATTCTTCGGCTCGGAAACTTTTCTTTCCAATAACAGCGCAAGAAAATTCCTGTGACCAGCCGGCATTGGCTGACCGGCCCGAAGCCAATATGCCATTCGAGCGCGGATAATGTTCGCCGACCTCAAACTGGCCACGTAAGATGCCAATAATTGCATGGCTCCAATGCGATCCCATTCTGATCGAGCGTCCATAGATTCAAGATGTGGGACCGCAAGCAAGTCTGGCGTTGTGTCGCTCTGCACCAATTCGGCGTCCAGTGCTGCGTGATCTAACGCGGCGAAATGCACCTTGCCATCCACGACATGGCGTTCGGCGATAGCGAAAGCTCGGCGCAAATACCTCTCTACGGTTTCATAGTCGTCTTTCATTCTATCACCATGTTGTTTGATTGAATGCTATGCGGAGAGCATAAGATTACCCACGCGTTGTGAGCATCCAAGTCAGGTTTCCTCTCAGTTCAACGGACCATCCTGACAATTTCACCGGAGCCACCTGTTACATGGTCAGCCCAACGTTCCATCAGCACTCGACGCTGTTCGAGGAAATCATTGCGGGCATATGTGCGTTCGACAATACTGCCGACCCTGTGCGCAAGCGCCGTTTCTGCAACGGCATACAAACTGGGATCAATCTCAGAAACCCAAGACCGGAATGTAGCGCGAAGACCGTGCGGCCTGTACGGCTCTGGCCAATCCCATTCGATTTCGCGGTCACGCATGACGTTCTCAATGGCTTGGTCAGTTATTGCCTTTGACCGCCCGGAACGTGAACTCGGCGACGGGAATAAAAAGCCGCCGTCGTTTTCACTGGCAGGCCAATCTACAATCCGCTGCATCTCACGCGTCACTGGTACGCGAAAATCTTCAACGCTATCTCTACGCCCCTTCAGGGCCTCGCCCTCAATGGTCCAGACACCCTCGGAGAACTGATCCCGCCTTGCTTTCCGCAATGGTCCAATCCTACTGCCACCGCCTGTGAGGATGTACAGCATCAAAGCCCGTTGTGCGGTGATCTCTGGGCGCAGCCATTGATAAAATTTGGGAACCTCCCACCAAGGCAAGGCAGGATGATTGCGCACCTTGTGCCGTTGCTCACCTAGCAGCTGTCTGGCGTTGGGTACTGCGTTGGAATTGACCTCCAGCCCCATTGCGGCAGCGTGGTTTAAGACCGCGCCCAGACGATGCAACGCCTTCTTCGCAGTCGGAGCTTTGGATTGCCAAATAGGCCTGAAGGCGCGTTCAATATCCCGCTGGTGAATTTCTTCCACCTTAAGGCTGCCAAGGGCAGGCAGGACATAAAGCCGAAGTGGAGAATACCAACGACCAGCCTTTCCATCACTCTTCAGCCGCCCCTTTATGGCTTCGAAGGCTAGTGGAGCGATCTCGGCAAGGGTCGGTGCTGCACGCCCATGCAAGGCGTCAGTTTCAAGACGGCGCTTCTCGTCCATCGGGTTCACAGGGTTGCGGCGGTCGTTCATCAAGTCGCGCCACCGATCACACTCAGACCTCGCCCGAGCCAACGACAGCGATTGAATAGATCCAAGGCCCATCTCGTATCACTGCTTGAGGTAGGTATAGCGAAATATCCAGCTTCCTTTTGCGCGACCTTTGTCATTGTGCCCGGTGACAAGCAGATACAAACCAGCGCCATCGGAATGCTTGCCGACCCCCACAGTCCCTAAGATGTTGCTCGCGAGTCTACCCACTTAAACCACTCCCCAAATATTCCCCAAATTTCGCGGTATTTAGGGGAACAGCTTGACGCAGTATGGAACAATGCACAAGGCATCAAGGCCATAAAGCCCATAAAGCCCATAAAGCCCATAAATAATTGAAAATATGGGTATATACGGGGCAGTTTGGCTCATCAACTTCGAGTCCTGTCAGCGGCACCATTTATGTCACGAATCGGCCTGTTTAAGAGTGGTATTCCTACTTGATTGACGATGGCTTGAAAATTGCTCAGTATTATGCACAGTATTGGTTCTGGTTTTTCACTCGGCTAAAGGTGTTCAATGTCTGATCTGCCCATAATCATTGCCGGTGGCGGTATCGGCGGCCTCGCTTCCGCTTGCGGGTTGGCGCGCAAGGGTGTGGCCTCTTTGGTTCTGGAGCAATCCGCCGAGCTTGGTGAAATCGGGGCCGGAATTCAAATCGCGCCGAACGCCTTTCATTGTTTTGACTATCTCGGCATCGGCGATCAGGCCCGCGCCAAGGCGGTTTATATCGACAAGCTGCGCCTGATGGATGCGCAAACCGCCGAGGAGATCACTGCGATCCCGCTTGATGCGCCGTTTCGCAAGCATTTTGGCAATCCTTACGCGGTCGTGCATCGGGCGGATCTGCATGGGGTCTTGCTGGATTTCTGCAAAGTCAGCCCGCTGGTGGAGTTGCGCACCAGCCATTCGGTTACACGGTTTGAGCAAGACAGCGCCTCGGTCACCGTATTTTGCGAAGGCCGTGATCCCGTCAAAGGCGCGGCGCTGATCGGGGCGGACGGGTTGCGCTCCAACATCCGCCAGCAAATCGTCGGCGATGGTGAACCGCGTGTGTCAGGGCATACCACCTATCGTTCTGTCATTCCGGTCGAGCAAATGCCGGAAGACTTGCGCTGGAACGCCGCCACGCTTTGGGCCGGGCCGAAATGCCATATCGTGCATTACCCGCTGAAGGGCTGGAAACTGTTCAATCTGGTCGTGACCTATCATCGCGATGTCACCGAAGCCGTGGCCGGTGTGCCCGTCAGCAAGGACGAGGTGCGCCAGGGGTTTGAACATATTCACCCCAAGGCGCAACAGGTGATCGAACACGGTAAAGACTGGAAATTATGGGTATTGTGTGATCGTGATCCAGTTGAGAACTGGGTCAATGGGCGGGCCGCCTTGCTGGGCGATGCGGCCCATCCGATGCTGCAATATTTCGCCCAAGGGGCCTGCATGGCGATGGAGGATGCGGTTGCCTTAAGCCATTGCATAGGGTTGCATGACGATCTGGAAACCGCCCTGCTGGACTATCAAAACCGCCGCGTCGTCAAGACCGCGCGGGTGCAAATGAACGCGCGCCTGATTGGTGATTATATCTATCATCCTGACGGGGCACAGGCCGCCGTGCGCAACCATATCATGCAAGGGATGACGGCAGAGGATTGGTATCGCCAACTTGGCTGGATCTATGGTGGTAACGGTTTGGACAATGTCTGAAAGGGGAATGATTTCATGTCTTTAACAGAGAAACCTGAGGTAACACCTGAACGGCTGGCTTTCTATGAAAAGATCAGTGAACAGTCGATGACGCCGCTTTGGGTGGTGTTTTCCGACATCATCACGCCCGAGCCAAAAAGCGCCTGCCAGCCGCATTTGTGGCACTATGAAAAGGCCCGCGAATACCTGCTGGAATCCGGAGATCTGATTACCACGAAGGAGGCCGAGCGTCGGGTGCTGATTCTTGAAAATCCGGGGATGCGGGGCTCATCCAAGATCACCACGTCGCTTTATGCGGGCCTGCAACTGGTGCTGCCCGGTGAGGTTGCGCCGGCCCACCGCCACAGCCAATCGGCCCTACGGTTCGTGCTGGATGGTGCGGGCGCGCATACGTCTGTGGATGGTGAGCGGACCAACATGCAGTTCGGTGATTTCGTCATCACCCCGCCCGGCGCGTGGCACGATCACGGCAATAATACGGATGAGCCGATAATCTGGCTCGACGGGCTGGATATCCCGATTATCGGGTTTTTTGACGCCAGCTTCGCCGAGAGTTTCGGGGCTGATGAACAGCCGGTGACGCGCCAGACGGGTGACAGTTTTGCCCGTTACGGGGCCAATATGTTGCCGGTGGATCACACGCAAAGCAAACTGGCCTCACCGATTTTCAACTACCCTTACAGCCGCTCGCGTGCGGCACTCGAGGCGATGAAAACGCAAGACGAATGGGATCCCTGCCACGGCCTCAAGATGCGCTACATCAATCCGGTGGATGGTGGCTGGGCGATGCCGACGATTGCGCCGTGCCTGCAACTGCTGCCCAAGGGCTTCAAAACCGCTGCCTACCGGTCGACCGATGCCACAGTTTTCGTGCCGACCGAGGGGCGCGGGCGAACGACGATTGACGGGCAGGTGTTTGAATGGGGGCCGAAAGACATTTTCGTGGTGCCAAGCTGGAAATGGGTGAGCCACGAGGCCGAGGGCGAGGCGGTTTTGTTCAGCTTTTCCGACCGTGTGGCGCAGCAAAAACTTGGCCTGTTCCGTGAAGATCGAGGAAATTCCTGAAGGATGGTGAGAATGACCGATTATGTTTTGAACCCTGCCCCGCAGCCCTCAATCGCGGTGGCGGGCAACGATGCGCGCTTTCCGGTACGGCGGATTTTCTGTGTCGGGCGTAATTATGCGGCGCATGCGCGGGAAATGGGCCATGATCCCGACCGCGAGGCACCGTTTTTCTTTACCAAACCGGCTGACGCGGTGGTTGATGACTGCGCGACCATCCCCTATCCGCCCCTCACTGAAAATTTTCATTTCGAGGCCGAGCTGGTTGTGGCCATCGGTGAAGGTGGTCGTGACATTGCTGAGACCGATAGCCTGAACCATGTCTGGGGCTATGCCATCGGCAATGATTTGACGCGCCGTGATCTGCAAGGGGCCGCCAAGGAAAAGGGTCGCCCGTGGGACTGGGGCAAGGCGTTTGACAATTCCGCCCCGTGCGGGCCAGTGCATCCGGTCAGCGCGGTTGGCCATCTGGCCAGTGGTTCGATTCGGCTGACGGTAAACGGTGTTCTCAAACAAGATGCGGATCTGAACGAGCTGATCTGGTCGGTGCCCGAGGTGATCTCGATCCTGTCCCGCTCCATCACGTTGGCCCCGGGCGATCTGATCTATACCGGAACCCCTGCTGGCGTCGGGCCGTTGGTGGTTGGCGACACTTGCGTGGTGAGCATTGAGGGGTTGGGCACACTGACCACAACAATCACCAACCGGCTGGGTTAGGCATGCCCGACAGCCCGCTTTTTTCCGACCTACCCGGGCATTTGCTGCGCCGGTGTCACCAGATTTCGGTGGCGCTGTTTCTGGATGAATGCAGCAGGTTTGACATCACGCCGCTGCAATTCGCGGTACTCAGCACGCTGATTGAATACGGGCCGAAGGATCAGGCCAGCATCGGCGGGCTGGCAGCGCTGGATCGCACCACCGTGGCGGTTGTGCTGCGCAATCTGGAGGGGCGACAACTGGTGCGCCGCGTGCAATCACAAAAGGACAAACGCGCCAAAATCACCTCGATCACCGAACGTGGCAGGCGGCTGATTGCGGATGTCACACCACTGGTTAAACGCGTGCAAACCCGCAGCATGGCCCCGCTTGAACCGCAAGAAGTAGCAGACCTGACGCGTTTGTTGGGGAAAATGACAAAGGCCAATAACAGCCTGAGCCGCGCACCGATGCGGGTACAGAAATACGATGATTAATAAGCAAAAATAAATGATTATCAGATGAACTTAATGCTGGAAGAGGACGCGCCCCTTCCAGCCTTTTCATGTACAAACCCTAGTCGTGTGGCAACGAACCTGTGCCGTGGCCAGCATGACCACCCGCAACCTCGTCAACCGATTCAGCCGACAATTCCGCAGGCAGCACCAGATTAAGGATGATCGCAATCAACGCCGCAGGCAAAAGGCCCGAAGTCATCAGGATACGCGCCGTGTCCGGCAGGTACTGAACCGCACCCGGCTCCAGTTGCAGGCCAAGCCCGACTGACAGGGAAATCGCAAAGATCACCATGTTGCGCCGGTTCCAATCCACATCCGACAGCATCGAAATGCCTGCCGCAACCACCATGCCAAACATGACGATCACACCGCCGCCCAACACTTCAATCGGGACGGTACGGATCACGCTGCCAACCTTGGGGATCAGACCTGCCACGATCAGGAAGATCGCACCAATGGTCACCACATGGCGTGACATCACGCCGGTCATCGCGATCAGGCCGACGTTTTGGCTGAACGAGGTGTTCGGAAAACCGCCAAAGAAACCGGCAATTGCCGTACCCAGACCATCCGCGTATGTGGCACCCTGAATTTCCTCGTTCGTGGCTTCGCGCCCGGCCCCGCCTTTGGTGATGCCAGAAACATCGCCCACAGTTTCAATCGCCGAGATGAACGCCATCAGACAGAAGCCGAGGATTGCCGCGAATGACAGCTCGAACCCATATTTGAACGGCATCGGCAAAGCGAAACTTGATGCGCGGCTCCACGATGTTGCAATCGCGTCAAATGACAGCATGCCAATTGCGAGCGCATAGATATAGCCAACGACCAGACCGATCAGAACCGCCGAGATTGACAGCATGCCCCGGGTGAAAAACTTCAACCCAAGCGTCACGATAATCACCAGCAAAGCCGCCGACCAGTTCAGCAGCGAGCCATATTCAGCCGCCCCGGACATCTTGGCCGGAACCCCGCCCGCTGCATATTGAATGCCGACCTTGACCAGCGCCAGGCCAATCATCATCACCACAAGACCGGTGACAAGCGGCGGCAACGCGAAACGGATTTTGCCGATAAATGTACCCAGCAAGGCGTGAAACATACCGCCGATAATCACACCGGTAAACAACGCGGCAAGCCCGTCAACGCCTTTACCCGCCACCAGCGGGATCATGATCGGCAGAAAGGCAAAACTTGTGCCCTGCACAATCGGCAAAGCCGCACCAACCGGCCCGATGGTCAGGGTTTGCAACAGAGTGGCAACCCCGGCAAACAGCATCGACATCTGGATCAGATATAGAAGCTCGGGAAAATCGGGAGAGTTGGAGCCAAAGCCAAACCCCGCCGCCCCGGCAACGATGATCGCAGGTGTCACATTTGACACGAACATCGCCAGCACATGCTGGATACCAAGCGGTATCGCATTCAGTAAGGGTGGTGTGTAATTGGGGTCGCGCAGCTCTGCCGCCGTCCCAAGTGAAGTATCAGCCATTATGTTTCCTTCCCATAGCTGTCCCGTTTTGGCCGCTTCTTTGTGTCGGCCCACTTATGCTGGTTCAATCACCGTGTAAGGATCATCAAACCAGAATTCTTCAAGGTTCTTGCCCTCGCCAATGCGTCCACGACCGCAAATAGTCCAGGGGCTGAAAGCGGGGCAAGCACACCGTGCCAGATGCCGCGATGGAAATTGATGCCCTGGCCGGGCCTGGTCAGGAAAGCGCGCAGGTTTTCAGGGGTGCCGTTGTTATCCTCGGCCACAACCACCAGAAATCCGGTTTCGCTCATCGGGATGAACGCCTGACTGCCCAAAGGGTGACGCTCAACCAGCACCACCGCATGCGGATAGCTGCGCAATTTCGCGTCAAACAGGCTGATGCCTGCGTTGCCCTCAACAATATCAAGCCGCGCCAGATTGTGGTGACGGCCACACATGCCCTCGTTGATTATAATGTCCGGTTTGGATTTCAGCT
>JAADIC010000362.1 GCA_013151535.1 Alphaproteobacteria bacterium
CGAAGTTCTGGATTTCGTGTCGCCAATTGCGCGGGAAACCATGCTGCTGAGGGTCTATGAATTTGAAGTCGCCGAAACCGGCAAGCGGCTTGATGTTGTGCACGGCAGCACAAAAACTAAAATTCGCCTGCCGTTTTCGCTGTTCGATCACGAAGATCAGGATGAATTGCGCGCCCGCTTCCCGGAATTTTCGATCATCCGCAAAGAGCGTGCCCTGAGTGATGAACAATGGAATCGCCTGCGCTTTGACAAACTGGCGCAGGGGCTGGAAATTACCGGCAAGGACAACCCGAAAGCCTATGCAAAACGCCGCGACGCACTTGTTGACAGCATCGGCGAAGGGGCGGCGGATCGTCGGCTCAAGACCAATCGGGTGGGGACGGACGGGTGTTGTGGCAAGGGCTGCAACGGCTGTCTGATGTTTTGGCAGGATGATATGTACGCCAAAGCCCGTGAAATGGTTCTGAAGCGAAAGCAGGGTGAACAGCTTAGTCGCGCTGAGGCGGCACAATTGAAGCTGCCTGCTGAATAGAGTGATTCCTCTTTGCCGGGAAAACCTGTAGGCTTGGTAAAAAAGTGGTGAAACTTGGCAGATAACAGGCAACTCAGTATCTATTTGAACGACGGTTTGCGCCAAGATGTCGCGGACGGTCGCCACAACTTTTTCGGCATCCTGATCGGTGCCTTTGAATCGCGCGGCTTCAAGGTTAGTCTTCGCCCCAATACGGAAGACGAGCGCCTGGAATCTGAAGGGCGCGACGGGTACAGCCTGTTCCATCTCGAAACCCCATTTCACAACCGGGCGCTGGATGTGCGGCTGGCCTATATGTATCCGTTTTGGCGGATCGAAAGCGCGCAATGGCGCGAGGAGTATCGCGTCGCGCAGAAGACCTTTGATCCCACCGAGGTCAATGAGGATGACGCGCGCAAATTCACCCGTTTCTGGCGCAAAAAGCTGCTGGGCAATATGGGCGCGGCGTCAAAACATGGCAGCCATGTTCTGGTGGCGATGCAGGGGCGATTGCTGGATCAACGGCATGGGCAGGCGATGACACCGATTGCGATGATCCGCGAAGTTCTGGTGCAAGACAGGTTTCGCCAGGTTGTCGTCAAGCTGCATCCGAAGGAGCCGTATACCAACGCGGAACTGGCGGCACTTGAGGAGTTTGAAAACAACCCGCGCGTCGAATTTGGCAGTGGCGACATTCACACCCTGATTGAGGATTGCGATTATATCGTGACCCAAAACTCAAGCGTGGCCTTCAAAGGCTTGCTGCAGAATACGCCTGCGGTACTGTTTGGCGAGGTGGATTTTCATCATATTCTGGAAAGCGTAAACCGCGACGGGGCCGCCCGTGCGTTTCGGAATATTCGTTCTAAAAGAATTCCTTACGCCAAGTACCTCTACTGGTTTCTTCAGATGAATACGATCAATGCAGGTCGCGAGGGTGCGGCGGAAAAAATCCTGAACAATTGTCGAGAGCTTGGCTGGGAAGTTTAAGCTGGTGGCACATAAAGTTTGAAACCGATTTTCTGACGCTCCTCCAGAACCTCCATCACATCGGCGCGCTGGGCGTCGGTCATGTCGGGCCAGGGGGTGTTGCCGGTAATCAACCCGCCTTCTTTCAGGGCGCGATAGGTCTCAGAAAAATCAAGCTCACCATATGACAGCCGACTTGGCCGGGCGTTGTTCACCGGAATCCAGTGGCATTTCAAGGCATTCACCGTCACCGTATCGATGTTGCAAAACGCTTTGAACTGCAATTCAAACTGCTCGGCCACGTTCGGGCGGCGTGCCATCACGGCGATTTTGGTTGTCGGCTTCACCACCAAAGCCGCCATATGCAAAGGCGAGCCGTCGGGTGAGACGATGTAATCCGCTGATTTATAGGCTTCGAGCTGTTCTTCATGGCTGTGCTTTTGCGGATGGAAAATGCGATAGCCTTCAGCCTCAAGAAACCCTTCGATCACGGTTTCACCGATCAAACCGCCGCGCTGTTGCGGCAGTTCCGAACGGGAAACATACAGTTTTTTCGCCCCGTCATCGGCGATCTTCCGGCCCATGCGCGAGCGCATGAAATCGCGGTACTCCGGCAGGCCTTCGATCATGCCGAACATGCCGAACCCCTGTTGCGGCACATAAACCGTATCAAAAATTGCCGGGTCAGGCAGGTTGTAAACCGGGCAATCAATACCCAGCAGGCGCAGAAACGGGGTGTAGACATTCAGCACATGGTCGATTTGCCGCTGAACTTTGGGGATGAAAACGATACCGTCGATTTGGTCTTTTAGCTGTTCATAGGCCCAAAGCCGCGAGGTGGTCTCGACCAGAAAATGCCCGAAATGCCCGAACATCAATCCACCAAACATCATTTTGCCGGGCAGTTTTTCAACCTCGTCCGCTGCGGGAATACGCGGCGGCAGGGAAAATTCGCGCCCGTCGCGCCATGTGACACTTTCGGCGATCAGCTCATTTTGTGGGGTCAGAACGCCGGAATTCAGCGGCTGCATGGTGTCAACGTCGCTTGGAATCGGCACGATAATGCCGTTTTCAATCTCGCGAATCACCGGCGGTGTGCCCAGTTTCAGATCGGGGGGGATGGTCATCTGCTTGATACCTTAGTTCTTTTCCTGGTTGTCCTGAAACAACTTTTTGCGTTTCTTCAGCGCGTTGGGAAGGTTTGGATTGCCCGAAGCCGCCTTTGCACCCCTGATGATCCGGTCCGCCAGACCCCAGTGGCCTTTGGACATGGCCAGATCAATCAGCCCGAAATAATACCACGGCAATTTGCGCCGACTGCGATAGAGATCGTTGTAAATTTCCGATGTCATTTCACCGGTGACACACATGCCGGTGACGCTTTTCAGAATTCCGGCGCGACGCATGAAAACCACAGTTTTATGGCCAACATAGTTGGAGTGCAGATGCACGATATTGTCACCCGAGAAACGGTGGGCGTGGATCTTGTCGCCCTCCATATAGGGATCATAACACAGGTAAACCCTGGCGGCGGTTGCGGTCAGGGCGGCGGCATCGGCGTAACGCCCGTTCCAATCCTGCTGACGTCCACGGTTGAAACGTTTCTCCCACGGCACGAGGGATTTTTTTAACGTCGATTGTGGCGAGTATGCCAGAACGATTGCGCCCGGCGACAGCCCGCAAAACGCGCAGGCGGCATAGGCACCCATGGAGGTGCCGGTGAAAACCACCTTTTTGAAGCGCTTGAAAAACCCCTGATCGCGTAGACCTTCGAGATAATCAAACAGCAGATCATCCCGATACCAGTTGGCGTCAAACGAAATGATGCCAAGGCTTGACCAGTTATTATCGGCGTAAAATTTGTCACCCCAGGCCTCGCGCTCAAGACTGCTGTCATTGACGGCAGACAGATTGTCAAAGGCCACGACCAGCGTATCATCACCACGCGCCACATGAACGGCGGCGAATTTCTGGTAGTTGACGTAAAAGCCGTGCGGGCGGCTCAGCTTGTGGCCATCCACCTTGCCCTTGCGCATTTCGCGCAGCCAAGGCGGGGCCATTTTGCCCGCATTCGGATCAGGTTTGTCGATTTTGCCCATGAACCCCTCGCAAACAAGTGCGATACCTACAATTTGCGGTATGGGAGGCCACTTGCCCGTGGCTTGTCAATTGAGATGCCCAACACCTAACCCGCGACACAATTGGGGCTAGGTTTGGTTCTAGGGGGTGTTTATGGCCTAAAAATGGCAAAGCGGTCACATCGCTAGAATATGAAATCACCGGCATCCAGGATCGACTTAGTTTCGTTTTCGATCAACAACATACTGCCATCTGCAAATTCCAGACGCACACCAGCGCTATAATCAAACGCAATCGCCAGAACATCGGCAATACCGGTGAGGCCGAAACTGGTCAGGTCAATCTGGTCGGTGCCGTCCTCCCAATCCTTGATCTTGTCATAACCGCCAGCCAGCTCGAACACAAAGGTATCGGCTGAGCTTCCGCCGGTCAGGCTGTCGTTCCCCGCCCCGCCATTCAGCGTGTCGAGCCCGTTCTCGCCATATAGATAGTCATCACCATCACCACCATTGACCGTATCATCCCCTTTGCCGCCGAATAACCGGTCGATGCCCGCATCACCGTTCAGCGTATCATTGCCCTTGCCGCCGGTCAGCTTGTCGTCATCCGCCCCACCGTTCAGGGTGTCGTCATCCCCGTTGCCATAAAGAAAATCATTACCGGCATCGCCGCTGATGATGTCATTACCAGCACTTCCGGTGGCAACATCCGCCCCGGTCCCACCATTGATTGTGTCGACACCGGCACCACCGCTTATGCTGTCGTCGCCGCCATCGCCGTCCATCTGATCGCCACCGCCCTTGGATTTGATGATGTCATTGCCGCTACCGCCTGCCAGGATGTTGACACCGCTACTGCCAATCAGCCTGTCGTCGTAGCTTGAGCCGGTCACCGTTTCGATACTAATCAATGTATCATTGCCATCGCCGCCCTTCACATTGCCCCATGTCAGATACACCTGCACACCCGAGGCCGCAAACGCATAAGATACGATATCGGAGCCCAGACCGCCGTCGATAACGTTGTTGCCACTGTCGCCAAACAAAAGGTCGTCGTAACCCGAGCCGGTCAGATTCTCAAAATCCGAGAGTGTGTCGAACCCGCCGCCAAGCGTATCCTGCAGCACACCCTGTGTGGCAAGCGACACCTTAACGCCGCTGCTCGAGGAGGCGTAAGATACCGTATCAACACCGGCCCCGCCGCCCATGATATCGTCGCCGGGGCCGGCCCCGGTTTCGCCGCCGCCGTCGATTGTGTTGTCATTGGCATCCCCGGTCAGGATATCGTCCAGATTGGAGCCGGTCAAATTTATGAAGTTTGAAAGCGTATCCAGCCCGGCGCCAATCGTGTCTTGTTGCGAACCCTGCAAGGCAAGGCTGACCGTCACACCGAAAAACGAGGCATCATAAGAAACAGTGTCGGTGCCCGCGCCACCGTCCAGGGTGTCATCGTCCTGACCTCCGTCAATCAGGTCATCACCCTCATTGCCGTAAATGAAATCGTCCCCCGAGCCGCCGTTTAGAACATCATTGCCACCCGAGACAATCGTACCACCGGAATTGGTTTCATAATCGCCATAAATCGTATCATTGCCCGCACTGCCATCAATGGTGTCATCACCGCCCGTGAACGTGGTGCCGGCTGAAATGGTTTTGACATCGCCGTATAACAGATCGGTACCGGCAATTGAGCCGTAAATCGTATCATCACCACCAACCAGAGTTCCGGTTGTCAGCAGGTTCGCGTCGCCATAAATCGTGGCATTTGCCGAAAATCGCACATTGATAGTATCGTTGCCACCCGTGAGGGTTCCGAAATTTGAATTCGCATCCCCAAAAATCAGAATGCTGCTCGACGTGCTAATGGCAGATGGCGCGGTCATGTCTATGATATCGTCACCGCCCACCAACACACCTGTCGTACTGTTGATATTCACATCTAAATAGATGCCGCCAGTTGGCTGTGTGGCGGTAAACATGACCGAGTCATCGCCACCTGTCAGATTGCCCGAATTGGTTCCGGCATCCGCATAGTAAAAGAAAGATCCACCACCACCGGCGTAATCCAGCGTGTCGTTCTGCGCGATAAGGGTCTCACCCGACGAGATATTGAGGAAATCACCATAATAATAGCGCGGCACAAATCCCGGCGCGCCGGTTTCCGCCGGTGTGATCGTATCGGCACCCGCAAGCGTCGCCCGCCAGAACGAATCGCCCGAAGCGACAAGATCCATGACGTCTGGATACTCGGATGGATCAAAAGAGATCGTGATGTCCGTACCGCCGTCATTTCGGCTGTCAAAATCAATCCGGGATACGGTGCCGCTGGTGGGCACGCCGCCAGCATAGGTGAAACTTCCGGTCAGCGTGATAACCGTCAAACCGTCGGTTGCCATATATTCCAAGACGGTTGCGGTTTGTGTTTGATAGGATCCGACCTCTACAAGTGTCAGGTCATACATTTCAAAGGTATCGTCGCTTGCGGACGCGTCAAAAACTGCCATAAAATCTTACCTTACTAGTTTCCAAATTCCGCGACAGTATTGCCCGCGAAAGTTGCAAAAGAAAGGTTCAATTTGTAATAATTTGGGCTGGTTTCGCCCAGGCGAAGATCAGCGATTCTACAGGCTGCGTTCGATCTCTTCGGTTTCGAAAATCTCGATCACATCGCCTTCGCGGATGTCCTCGTAATTCTCGAACGCCATGCCACATTCCTGACCGCCCTGCACCTCTTTCACTTCGTCTTTGAAGCGTTTCAGGGTTTTCAGCTTACCTTCGTGGATCACTACATTGTCACGCAGCAGGCGCACACCGGCATCACGCCGGGCCACACCTTCGGTGACCGTACAACCGGCGATTTTGCCAGCGCCAGTGATCTTGAACACCTCTTTGATTGTGGCGTAACCGATAAAGGTTTCCTTGATCTCGGCAGATAGCAGGCCCGAGGCGGCGGATTTCACATCATCCACCAGATCGTAAATGATCGAATAATAGCGGATTTCGACACCCTTCTGGCGGGCCGATGAGCGGGCCGAGGCGTTCGCGCGGACATTAAAGCCGATGATCGGCGCGCCCGAGGCTTCGGCCAGTGTCACGTCACTTTCGGTGATCGCGCCAACGCCGGAATGCAGCACACGAACCCGAACCTCGTCATTGCCGACCTTGGCCATGGCCTGAACGATAGCCTCGGCAGAACCTTGCACGTCGGATTTCACCAGAATGGGCAGTTCGCTGACATTTTCGTCTTCCTTGGCTTTCGCCAGCAACTGGTCAAGCGTCGCACCGGCACCAGCGGCAGCTTTGCGATCTTTGGCAAGTTGCGCACGGTAATCAGCGATCTCACGCGCGGCGGCTTCATCAGCCACCACGTTCAGAACATCGCCGGCTTCGGGTGTGCCGTTCAGGCCCAGAACCTCGACCGGAGTCGATGGGCCAGCTTCGTCAACCCGATCACCGCCATCACTGACCAGCGCACGCACACGGCCCCATTGTTCGCCGACAACAAAGATATCGCCTTTCTTGAGCGTGCCTTTTTGCACCAGAACCGTGGCTACGGGGCCACGCCCTGAATCAAGCTGTGCTTCGATCACCGCACCTTCGGCGGCGCGATCAGGGTTGGCTTTCAGTTCCAGCAATTCGGCCTGAAGCACGATGTTTTCAAGCAGTTTATCAAG
>JAADIC010000314.1 GCA_013151535.1 Alphaproteobacteria bacterium
CCAAATGAGAGGATCAAAAAATGAGCAAGCTCAGCACCGACGACATCCTGACCAAAGACGCCCACCTGATTCAGTCATTCGCCAATCTGGACGGGCTCAAACAAAATGATACCCGCACCGCGATTGTATCTGCGAAAGGCGCATATGTGACCGATAGCGATGGCAACGAGTTGCTTGATGGCATCGGCGGTTTGTGGTGCGTGAATGTCGGCCATGGCCGGCACGAGATAATCGAAGCGATTACCAAACAGCTTGAAACCCTCGATTATTATTCGACGTTTTATAATTTTACCCACCCGTCCGCAGTGCTTTTGGCCGAAAAACTGGCCAGTCTGGCGCCGGGAAACCTGAACCGCGTGTATTTCAGCAATTCCGGCTCGGTCGCCAATGACACGGCTATCAGGATGCTGCACCACTATAACAACCGTCTGGGACGGCCCAAAAAGAAGAAAATCCTGTCGCGGATCGGGGCTTATCATGGCTCCACCCATCTGGCGATGGCCCTGACCACTCCGGCCTATAGCGATGGTTGGGACACCGCTGCCCAAGGGCTGGTTCACCATCTGCGTGCGCCTTATGCTTACCGCGAAGCAGGCGAGATGAGCGAAGCCGAGTTTCTTGAGGTATTGGCCGATGATATGCGGGCCACTATCAATGACATCGGTGCCGAAAACATCGCCGCTTTCATCGCTGAACCAATTATGGGCGCGGGCGGAATTCTGGTGGCCCCTGAAGGCTATCACCAACGGATGCGCCAGATCACGGCTGAGCACGATATAAAATACATCGCTGACGAGGTCGTCACCGCCTTTGGCCGTCTGGGCCATATGTTCGCCTCCGAAGATGTGTTTGGCATGGTGCCCGATATCATTACCACCGCCAAGGGGCTGACATCGGGCTATCAGCCCTTGTCGGCAACAATTATTTCAGATGAAATTTACGATGTGATCTCAGAACCCGGCGCGATGTTTTTGCATGGCATGACCTATTCAGGCCACCCGGCGGCATCCGCAGCCGCTTTGGCGAATATCGACATTCTTGAGCGTGAAAAGATACCGCAAAAGGTGCAGGTGACTGGCAAGGTGTTTGAAAACGCCCTGCGCGGGTTGGATGATCTGGATATTGTCGGCGATGTCCGTGGCAGCCATTTCATGATGGGTGTCGAGTTTGTCAAAAACAAAACGACAAAAGAACCCTTTGATGACGAGGTTAACATCGGTCTCAGGATTGCGCAGGAAACGCAAAACCGCGGCCTGATCGCGCGTCCGCTGGGCAACATTCTGATCCTTTCGCCAACCCTGATTATGGACGAAAACCAGATCGCTCAAATCGAAGGCACCCTGCGCGAAAGCATCAAAGCCGTTGCTGCTTCGCTTGTAGGTTAGGGCGGGAAATGACTGATTTGTCTGTTCAGGACTGGAAATCCAAAGCGGCGGCTTTGAAGTTTCGCAACCAGTGTTTCATTGACGGCGCGTTCTGCGATGCTTTGTCCGGCCAAAAGTTCGAGACGGTAAATCCAGCAACCAGCGAAGTGCTCACCGATGTTGCGCGTGGTGGCGGTGAGGATATTGATCGCGCGGTTGCGTCTGCGCGCCGAGCATTTGCCAGTGGCGCATGGTCGGCTAGAACGCCAGAGCAGCGCAAACAGGTTCTGCTTAGGCTGGCTGGCCTGATCCGCGAAAACATTCCGGAATTCGCCCTGTTGGACACGCTTGATATGGGCAAGCCAATCAAGGACAGCTCAACCATAGATGCCCCCGGCGCGGCGCATTTCTTTCAATGGCATGGTGAAGCCATAGACAAACTTTATGACGAAATTGCCCCAACGGGCGGTCGTGATCTGGCGCTGGTGCGACGGGTGCCATTGGGCGTTATTGGTGCCGTGGTGCCGTGGAATTTCCCGCTCGACATGGCAACGTGGAAACTGGCACCCGCCTTGGCGACCGGCAATTCGGTGGTGTTGAAACCGGCTGAACAATCCCCACTTTCGGCGCTGTTTCTGGCTGAATTGGCCTGCGAGGCAGGATTGCCCGATGGGGTGCTGAATGTGGTGCCCGGATATGGCGAAGATGCAGGGCAGGCATTGGGCCGGCACGCGGATGTGGATTGCCTCGTCTTTACCGGGTCAACCAGCGTTGGCAAGTTGTTCCAGCGATATGCGGGTGAAAGCAATATGAAACAGGTCTGGCTGGAAACCGGCGGTAAAAGCCCCAACATTATTTTCCCCGATGCCGATCTGGATGCAGCCGCTGACATGGCGGCTTTTGGTATCTTTTTTAATCAGGGTGAAGTGTGTTCGGCCAATTCGCGCATGCTGGTGCATGAAACCATCAAAGACCAGATGACCGAGCGAATGAAATCGCGCGCCGAAGCGATCGTTCCGGGCGATCCGCTGGACCCGGCCTCGACGCTTGGTGCGATGGTGGACCGCTCACACACCGATAAAGTGATGCGGTTTATTGAAAGCGGCAAGCAATCCAGCCGGCTGGTCACCGGTGGCGAGCGTATCACGCTGAATGGATCGGATGCTTTTGTGACGCCAACCATTTTCGATAATGTGCAAAGCGATCACCAGATCGTAAGGGAAGAGGTTTTCGGCCCGGTGCTGACCATTCAGACCTTCACCACTGATGACCAAGCCGTTGCCATGGCCAATGACACGGTTTACGGGCTGGCCGCATCGGTCTGGACCAGTGACCTTTCGCGTGCGCTTGGTGTTTCGGATGCGCTGAACGCTGGTACGGTATCGGTGAACACCGTGGATGCGCTTAGCGCCATGACGCCGTTCGGCGGGATGAAGCAATCGGGTTTTGGCCGCGATCTTTCCATTCATTCGTTTGACAAATACACGGCGTTAAAGACCACATGGATAAAATATTAGAGGCACTAGGCTCAGGCATTGATTTTGTGGCGAAGTCTGGATTTGGGCGACCAGCGGTTGGGCAAAGAAAATCTTTCCCGAAAGATTTTCAACCTGAATGATTTTCGGTAAAATTATTCCCTCAATCGGGCGCGTTGATATTCCCCGCTTGGCGTGACCAGAACTTTGTTTTAACCTAATCAGGGCAAGCCAAAGAAAGGTTCAGCCAAATGCCGTTGCGCTTCACCCTGCGCCAGCTTGAGTATTTTGTGACCGTGGGCGAAGTCGGCAGCATTGCGCAGGCTTCAGCAAAGGTCAGCGTCTCTTCACCCTCCATTTCGGCTGCGATCAGCCAGCTTGAAGGCGAGTTTGGCCTTCAACTGTTTGTCCGCAAACATGCGCATGGATTGTCACTGACCCAGGGGGGGCGGCAATTTCTGGTGCAGGCCAAAAGGGTATTGGCTGCGGCCGAGGAACTGAACGGGCTGGCCAGCGACATTTCGGGCCATGTTCAGGGGCCGCTGAATGTCGGGTGTCTGTCTTCTTTCGCGCAACTGGTGCTGCCGCAATTACGGCACCGGTTCGAGGTCAAGTTCCCTCAGGTCTGCATCAAACAATCCGAACTGGATCAGGCGGCCATTTTCGAGCGTTTGCGCAATGCGGAAATCGATGTTGCGTTAACGTATGATCTGGAAACACCGCCCGATATCACTTTTGTGCCCATGTTGAAATTGCCGGTTTATGCCATGCTTTCGGAGTCGCACCCGCTGGCTGCGCATGCGCAACTGTCACCTGAAGATTTGGCTGAATGTCCGATGATCCTGCTCGATCTTCCTTATAGTGCCGACTACTTTTTATCCTTTTTTCACGCCGCCGGATTAAAGCCGAATGTGACCGAGCGAACCCGTGATATGGCGGTAATGCGGTCGCTTGTCGCGAATGGCTATGGCTATGCCCTGGCCAATATCAGAACGCTGTCGGACAGATCGCCTGATGGCAACAAACTGAAGTTTATTCCGCTAACCGAAGCACTGCGCCCATTGCAACTGGGTGTTGCCTATTCAAAAGCCCTCCACATGACCCGCACTGTTCAGGCGTTTCTGGAGCATTGCTTTGAAGTGATTTCATCCGAGGATGTTCCTGGGTTGCATGTAATGGCAAGCTATGAAAGCCCCAAAACCGAGAGATAGCTTAGCTTGTCTCTAACTCTGGCTTTACTAAACCATATTTTACGAAATTCATTTTTCGTGGAATAGTCGCGCCATAGGCACCGGCTTTCCTTTGGTGTCGCGTATCTATCAACAGGTCCAACATGACACAGAACCCAAATTCCATACATGCACGTGATGTTGCCTCGCATCTGCACCCGTTCACCAATCTTGACGCGCATGGCCAAACTGGCCCGCATATCTTTCAACGTGGCGAAGGTGTGTATGTCATTGATGATGAAGGGAAACGTTATATCGAGGGCCTGTCAGGCCTGTGGTGCGCATCACTGGGATTCAGCGAAAAACGTCTGGTGAAGGCCGCCACAAAGCAAATGGAAGCGCTGCCGTTTTACCACAACTTTGCCCATAAGGCGGTTGAACCGGCGATTGAACTGGCCGATTTTCTGGTGAAAAATGCGCCGGTTCCTATGTCCAAGGTGTTTTTTACCAATTCAGGCTCCGAAGCCAACGATACCCAGGTGAAAATCGTCTGGTATTACAATAATATATTGGGCCGTCCCGAAAAGAAAAAGATTATCGCGCGACACGGGGCCTATCACGGCATTACCGTTGCGGCGGCCAGCCTGACCGGGATGCAATACGCCCACAACGGTTTTGATGTGCCAATCAACAACATCCTGCACACAGATTGTCCGCATTTTTATCACTATGGGCAGGAAGGTGAATCCGAGGATCAATACGCCACCCGTCTGGCGGCCAACCTTGAAGACCTGATCCAGACGGAAGGCCCCGAAACCATAGCGGCCTTCATTGCCGAGCCATTCCTTGGTGCTGGCGGTGTGATCGAACCTCCCAAAGGCTATTACAGGAAAATCCAGCCCATTCTGGAAAAGCATGACATCCTGTTCATTGTTGACGAGGTGATCTCGGGGTTTTATCGCACCGGCGACAGATACGCGACACAGACTTACCAGTTAAAGCCCGATCTTATCACCATGGCAAAGCAGCTTTCGGCAGCTTATCAGCCCATCGGCGCGGTGATGATGAACCAAAAGGTTTATGACGTTTTGGAAGAAGGCAGCCGCAAATTTGGCTTGTTTGGAACCGGTTTCACCTATTCCGGCCATCCTGTCCCGGCCGCTGTCGCGCTGGAAACCCAGATGATTTATCAGGATATGGACATCGGCACCCATGTCAAAACCGTCGCTAAAACTTTCCAGAAACGCCTGCATGCGCTGGCAGATCACCCGCTTGTCGGTGAGACGCGCGGGCTGGGCCTGATCGGTGCGGTGGAGCTGGTCAAGGACAAAGAGCAGCGGTTGAATTTTGACCCTGCGCAAAAGGTTGCGCCATTTGTATCGGCTCGCGCCACCGAACACGGGCTGATCGTGCGCCCGCTGTTGAATGACAGCATCGCGTTCTGCCCGCCTCTGATTATCAACGAGGCGCAGATCAACGATATTTTCGATGCCTTTGAAAAGGCGCTTGAGGACGGCACCAGCTATGTGGCGGGGCTTTAGGAAATCATGTCACCCCAATGGCAAGTCGGAATTGATATTGGCGGCACCTTTACCGATGTGATCGCACGCCAACCGCTCACGGGCGAGGTGCGCGCGGCAAAAGTGACGACCCGCATAGATGACCGGGTCAAGGGGCTGGTTCTGGCGCTCAAGGCGGTGTCGCTTGGCTGGAACCAGGTGGCCGATCTGATCCTTGGTACAACAATGGTGACAAACGCCATCGTTGAGGATGATCTGGCCGATGTTGCCCTGATTACTACCGAAGGTTTCGGGGATACGCTGGCCATTGGCCGTCAAAACCGCAAACATCTATATCGCCTTGATCTGCCGTCAAAAACCCCGTCGCAAATTCCACCGGAACTGCGGTTTGAGGTGCATGAGCGGCTGGATCACGATGGGAATGTCTTAACCCCGTTGGATGTAGGCTCGATCACAGATATTCTGGCCAAGATCAAAGCAAGCGGCGTCAAATCGGTTGCGGTGTCATTGCTGCATTCCTATGCGAACCCGGCGCACGAGAGTGCATTGGGACAGATACTGAAAGCCGATTTTCCATATGTTGCCCTGTCCCACCAGATAAACCCCGAGGCCCGCGAGTTTGAGCGAACCGCTACCACCGCCTTGAGCGCCAGCCTCATGCCGCTGGCCGCCGGACAGATAGACCGGATGGAAGCGATCAAGCCTGCGGGTTCCAGGCTGCATCTGTTTCATTCTGCGGGTGGCATGGCAGCGCCCTCGGTTCTGCGCGACTTGCCCCTTGGCCTGGCAATGTCGGGTCCGGCGGCAGGTGTGGCCGCAGCGGGGCATATCGCCCGGAAACTGGAAATCGTAAAGGTTCTCAGCTTTGATATGGGCGGCACCACAACCGATGTTTGCCTGATTGTCGATGGCAAGGCGATGGTCAGCTCCAGCCGGTCTCTGGGGGATCGCCCGATCCGCCAACCGATGGTTGCGGTTGAGTCAATCGGGGCTGGTGGTGGCTCCATTGCGCGACTGGATCACGGGGCGTTGCTTGTCGGGCCGCAAAGTGCTGGCGCCTTTCCCGGGCCTGCCTGTTATGGCAAAGGCGGCCAGAACCCAACGGTTTCAGATGCAAATCTGGTGCTTGGCTATCTGGACGGCGACCGGGTGTTGGGCGATAATCTGGCGCTGGATACAGAGGCGGCGGGCACGGCCATTCAGCCACTCGCCAAAGAAATGGGCCTTGGCATTGAAGACGCGGCGCTTGGCATTGTGCGCGTTGCCAATTCAGCCATGGTGCGGGCACTGCGCCGGATCACGGTGGAACAGGGGATTGACGGGCGCGATTGCACGCTGATGGCTTTTGGCGGGGCCGGACCAATGCATGCGGTCGAAGTGGCCCGTGAATTTGGCATATCAAAAGTGATTGTGCCCCAGTTCTCCAGCATGTTTTCCGCGCTTGGCTGTATCAGTGCGAAGATGAGCTATACCCGCCAGCGTACCCTGCGCATGGCGTCAGGGGCATGGGATAATAAGCGGTTGCGCCAGATCCGCGACGAGCTGCGCGACGGGTTAAGCCAGCACATGGCCAAGCCGATGAAAGCCGCCGGAATGGGGGTGCAGGATCTGCTCGTAACCGAGGTTGCGTTGATCCGGTATCGCGGCCAAAGCTATGCAATTGAGGTGCCGAACCCGGATTTCGCCGC
>JAADIC010000373.1:0-717 GCA_013151535.1 Alphaproteobacteria bacterium
GAGGGGATGCAGGCAGGTGGAGTAAGCGTAGACTGGCGGTCTTAGAGTATCGGTTTTGCGCAAGAGTATTTTCCTGCCATGTTCTGTTCGCGTGCGTCGGGCCTTCCCCCGGGGTCGTCGCGCGGCTCCAGCCCGAAAATTTTTTCCGAAAAATCTTCCTTCCCGAAATTTTTTCGATAAAAAATTTCCGTACAAACCACGTCAAATCCCCTAGCCACGCACCAGCTTGGCGAAAGTGTCGAAATTCACCTCGTTGCTGACAAGGATGTCACCGTCTTCGATGACGTTGCCGCCGGGGGTGATCGTGTCCACCAATCCGCCTGCTTCTTTCACCAGACACAGGCCCGCTGCCACGTCCCAGGGATGCAAACCACGCTCCCAAAACCCATCGTAACGTCCCGCCGCCACATAGGCCAGATCGAGCGCCGCCGCCCCGAACCGGCGCACACCGGCGCAAGTTGGCAGGATGCGGGCCAGATCCTGCAAAGTATCGGGCAGATCGGCGCGACCGGCAAAGGGCAGGCCGGTGGCAAAGACCATCTCGATTAATCGTTGGCGGGCTGAAACACGCAAGCGGCTGTCATTCAGCCAGCAGCCGCCGCCTTTTTCCGCTGTGAACATCTCGTCTTTCACCGGGTCAAACACCACCGCCGAGACGATTTCACCCTTGTGCTCAAGCCCGATGGAAACCGCCCAGTGGGGCAGGCCGTGCAGGAA
>JAADIC010000373.1:771-3858 GCA_013151535.1 Alphaproteobacteria bacterium
TTCGTCGCTTTCCTCGCCCAGCCAGCCGTAATTCGGCCGCGCTTCGCACAGTTCCTCGCGGATCACCTCTTCGGCCTTTTTGTCGGCGCGCGACACAAAATCACCGGCGCTTTTCATGGACACCTGAAGTTTTTCCACCTCGCCAAAATCGCGCAGCAATTTGCGTCCCGCGATGCGGGCGGCCTTAATCATGATGTTCAGATTTGCACTTGCCTGCGCCATGGGGCCATTCCTTTGATGAGGTCGAACCGCTCTATAATCCGGCAAGACGGGCGCGCCAAGGGCAAACATGCTATTGAAACGGCGCTAACCCAGCAGGGCGCGCCTCAGCAGGTTCACACCGGCAATCACCAGCACGAACAGGGTCAGGCGACGAAACAGTGCCTGATCCATCCGGTCATGCAGGCGCAGGCCGATAAGTTGCCCGATCAGCGCTGGCACGATCATCAGGGCGGAATAGGGGATGGTCTCAGCATTCAGAACACCCGATTTCAGATGCGCACCGACCAGCAGCAGCGAGCCCATCAGATAAGTCACCCCCTGCACCCGCACGCTTTCGGCTTTGGGCAGATCCAGCGCCGTCAGATAAAGGATCGTTGGCGGCCCCCAGACCCCGGTCAGGCCGCCAAAAAATCCGGCGATCAGGGCGATGCCGATTTCCGTCACGCGCTCAAATCCTTTACGGATGGAGGGTTGCCAGCCTGCCAGTTGCAGAATTGCAAAGATCACGATCATTGTGCCCAGCAGGCCAAACAGCACAGCTTGCGGTAGCCGCGTGACAAGTTGCGCCGAGCCTAAGATGGTGACGAACATCACCAGATTGAACCGCCAGAACTTGCGAAAACTGGCCCAGGCATGGCCAAGCCCGTGGCGCATGGCTTGCAGCAGGTTGGTGGTCACCGTCGGCAGGATCAGTGCCGCGACTGCCATTTCGGCTGACATGAACGAGCCGATGCCGGATATCAGAATCATCGGCATGGCAAACCCGACGGCACCTTTGACGAACCCCGCCCCAAGCACCACCAACAGCGAGGCCACGATCATGGTCGTGCCCAAATCCGCCAGTATTCCCGTCATCCGTGGCCCCGTCCTTGAATCCGTTGCGTCATTTTCGTGCGTAATCCCGCGATTTTCGGTATCTATCTTGCGCTGCATTGCAGCATTAGCTATGGCTCAACCAGAAACATACCAGCCGAGTCAGGACAGATAAATGAGCGATCCGCAAGCCCCGATCCTAGCCAATCTTTTGGGCCTGACCAGCGCCACATTACCGGCGTTTGAAAATTTGAAAGCCGCGGCGCAAACCGCTTTGCGCGATAAGGTTGTGGTGGATGCTCGCGTCTCCAGTTCCGCGGTCGAGACCAACCAATATGCTGCCCATTCATTCGCGTGGCTGGCCACATATGTGGAGGCCCTGCGCCAGATGCACAACTGGGCTGACCGGCTGAACGCGGACGATAAATTCGGCGAGCTTGAACAATTGCTGCTGCAAATCGCATTTGGCGAATATCTGGCGCAAATTCTTGGTGGCATCCCGATGAGCCAGGGCGAGATCGCGCGCCTTCAGGATATCAGTGCCGGGCTGGCGCTGGCCAGCAACGACGCGATTGCCACGCTGACCCAAACCGGCAACTCCGAGGCAGCGCGCGCGCGCCTGTGTGTGCTGATGGTCGAGCGTCAGGGCGCCTCCACTTACGGCGCAACCGGGCTGGACGATGATCTTGAAATGGTCCGCGACCAGTTCCGCCGCTTTGCCGACGACAAGGTGGTGCCCTTCGCCCATGAATGGCACCTGAAAGACGAACTGATCCCGATGGCGATCATCGAAGAAATGGCTGAACTTGGCGTCTTTGGCCTGACCATCCCCGAAGAATACGGTGGCTTCGGCTTTCCCAAGGCGGCCATGTGCGTGGTGTCCGAAGAACTGTCGCGCGGTTATATCGGCGTTGGCAGCCTTGGCACGCGCAGCGAAATCGCGGCAGAGCTGATCCTGTGCGGCGGCACCGAGGAACAGAAACAGAAATGGTTGCCGATGATTTCAAGTGGTGAAACGTTGCCAACGGCGGTGTTCACCGAACCCAATACCGGCTCGGACCTTGGCTCCTTACGCACCCGTGCCGTCAAGGATGGCGACGATTATGTTGTCACCGGCAACAAAACATGGATCACCCACGCCGCCCGCACCCATGTGATGACGTTGCTGGCACGCACCGACCCTGCGACCAGCAACTATGCGGGTCTGTCGATGTTTTTGGCCGAGAAAACCCCGGGCAGCGTCGATGACCCCTTCCCGACGAGCGGTATGAGCGGCGGCGAAATCGAGGTGCTGGGTTATCGCGGCATGAAAGAATACGAACTGGGGTTTGACGGCTTCAAAGTAAAGGGTGAAAACCTGCTGGGTGGGGTCGAAGGCCAAGGTTTCAAGCAACTGATGCAAACCTTTGAAAGTGCGCGCATCCAGACCGCAGCCCGCGCGATTGGTGTGGCGCAATCGGCCATGGAGATCGCGCAGAAATACGCCGAGGGTCGCAAGCAATTCGGCAAAGCGATCATCGAATTTCCCCGCGTCAGCTCCAAACTGGCGATGATGGCGGTCGAGATCATGGTGGCGCGGCAATTGACCTATCATAGCGCGCGCGAAAAAGACGAAGGGCGGCGCTGTGATCTTGAGGCTGGTATGGCCAAACTGCTGGGCGCACGCGTCGCTTGGGCGGCGGCGGATAACGGCTTGCAAATCCACGGCGGCAACGGTTTCGCGCTGGAATACCCGATCAGCCGTGTGCTGTGTGACGCACGAATTTTGAACATCTTTGAGGGGGCAGCCGAAATTCAGGCCACGGTGATTGCGCGGCGCCTATTGGAAACCGGGCACAACTGATCGCGCCAACTTGCCTTTCACCCACCCAACCCCCACATTGATCCGGTAACAGGGCAAAGGGGAATTATCGTGGCAAAAGCCAAAACCGTTCTGGTGACCGGATCAACCGGCTTCATCGCCAAGCATATCGTGCTGCAACTGCTGAATGCGGGCTATAACGTGGTCGGCTCGGTGCGCAGCCTTACGCGTGGGGATGAAGTTGTGGCGGC
>JAADIC010000373.1:3893-16374 GCA_013151535.1 Alphaproteobacteria bacterium
GACAAACGCCTGCGTTTTGTGACGCTCGATCTGACCCGTGACGATGGTTGGGACGCGGCGATGGAGGGCGTTGATATTCTGATGCACACCGCCTCACCCTTTCCCATGACCCAACCGGATAACGAGATGGACCTGATCGCCCCTGCTGTTGACGGTGCCAATCGCGCGCTGAAGGCGGCCCATAAGGCGGGGATCAAGCGGGTTGTTCTGACGTCTTCCGTGGTGGCGGTGGCTTATGGCCATGGCCCGCAATCAAACCAGAACTTTGACCACACGGACTGGAGCAACGTGGGCGGCCCGCATATGACCCCCTACGCAAAATCCAAAACCCTGGCCGAGCGCGCCGCGTGGGATTTCGTGCGCGACACGGCACCCGATATGCAACTCACCACCGTCAACCCGTCACTGGTGCTTGGCCCGCCGCTGGATGACCATTACGGTACCTCGCTGCAACTGATCGAACGCTTGTTGAGCGGCAAAGACCCGATGCTGCCACGTTTCGGGTTCTCGCTGGTGGATGTGCGCGACATTGCCAAGCTGCATGTAGCGGCGCTGGACAAACCCGATACCATCGGCGAACGCCTGATCGGCAGCACCGGCTTCATGTGGTTCGCCGAGGTCGCCGAAACCATCAAAGCCGCCCATCCCGAACGAAAGGTGGTCACAAGGCAAGCCCCGAATTTCCTGATCCGGATATTGGCGATTTTTGACAAAGCCGTGCGGTCTATCGTGCCGGAACTTGGCAAGCGGGTTGAGGTTTCGGCGGATCACACCAAGGATTTGCTGGGGATGGAGTTTATAGCACCGGAGGAGGCCGTGAAGGCGGCGGCGGAGTATTTGGTGCAGTCGGGGAAGGTGTAGGGGGAGAGTGACTGTTGGATGGCGCAAACCAGTCAATGATGATCGTAGGTGACGTCTGGCGAAGTCAAAAATCTAACAACCAACTCCTAAAGGATATGGCAAATGAACGGCACCGATGAACCGAATCAACTATCACCCGGAGTTGCATTGTCGCGGTCCATCGGTAATGACGGAATGGATTTTATTCTTTCGTCCGCCGATACTCTGTTTGACAAGTTGATTTCTTCTGGCGCAATCGATGGCGTTCCCGTCGTCGGGTTACTGTCTGGTGCAGTCAAATCGGTCAGAGAAGTAAGAGACTATCTCTACCTGAAAAAGGTAATTAACTTCCTGCAAGGGCTTGACGCGACAACTAAAGTGGAACGAAACGATTTTGTCTGCAAGCTAGAAAAAGATGGACGTATGGAGACTTTCGGGGAGACCATACTACTAATCTTAGAAAGTATTGACGAAGCAACAAAACCGGCCATTGTTGGGCGAATACTTGCGGCACATATCTCGGGAAAAATAGCGTCCTACGACCAAGCGATGCGCCTCGTCGCAATAGTCAATCGTGTGTATGTAACAGACATTGCCTATCTCAGTTCATTCTGCGCTGGATTACCGGAAGACGAAGATGTTGCAGTATCATTGTTTGCGGCTGGATTGCTTGCACAAACCGGCTTTGATGGTGGGGGGGCCGATCAAGACCTAAAACCAGGTGGTAACACATACGAATTGAACGAATATGGTTGCCTTTTAATTGCTCACGGTATGAAGTGATTTTTGTCTCAAAGCGGTCACCGAACTCACGGGCTAAGCCCACCTCTAATCCGCCACCGAAACCGCCAGTACCCGACTGATGTTCGCATACCGCTCGCCACTCTCCGCGTGCCAGTCATTGAACGCCGCCTGCACCTTTGCCAATGCGGTCTTTGACGTCGCGGCACCGTCAATCACCCCCGCCGCATTCAAGGCTGCGACGACCGAGCGGGACAGGATGAAATTGTCGTATCCGGCGAAGCGTAGGGCGTATTGGGCGGTTGTGCCGCCAAGGCGTGATCCTCGTGTTTTCAACAAGGCGAACAGGCCCACGATGTCGCTGGTTGGCCAATTGCCGATATATGCCGTGGCCGAGCCATGTTCGCGCGCCAGATCAGACAGAAACACCGCGTTGTCGCGGATCGACAGGATTTTGGTGGCGTGGCGCACGATGTCGGTGTTCTTGAGGTGGCGATCAAGGTCATCAGGCGACATCATGGCGTTGCGACCCAGATCAAAACCGTGAAACGCCGCCTCAAACCCCGGCCATTTGTTTTCGACGACACTCCAGTTGAACCCGGCCTGAAACACCCGTTTGGAGAACTCGGCCAGCAGGCGGTCGTCGGTCATTTCCGTCAGGGGTGGTTTGGGCGGCTCGGCCAGCAAGGTGTTGATAACCTCGGCCCCTTTGCGATCCTCGGCCAATTGTTTGATCTGTGCAAATGTCCTCATGTCCTGTTCCTTCTTTCCAAGCGTTCGATCAGCCGCAGGCGGGCCTCGGGCAGGGGGCGGTCGCCCAAGGATTTAGCCAGCCAGTTTTCCAGAAAAAAGCCGGTGGTTGTCAGGCTGGCCAGTAAGTTTTTAGGATCGGGGAAAGGCAGCAATTGGCGCGCCCATTCTGCAGCCCCCGCGCGCGACACGGCGCGCCCCGATTTGGGCGAGACGAATTCCAGACCGTCATGCACACCCGTCACCGCACAGGTCGCCAGATCAAGACCATAACCGAGGTCTTCCAGCAACAGCACTTCCCATGCCAGATAGTTTTGCGGCCAGTCGGCATCCGTTGTCAGCAGGTCCAGCAGGTGAAGCGTGGCCTCATACAGGCGCGGATGGGCTTCGCGTTCGGGCAGCGCGAATTTCAGCAAACCACAAATGGCGTTCAGCGCCGCCAGCGCGTCGCGATCATCCATCACCATGGCGGCGCGCGATTGCAGCGGCTCGACTCGGTAAGCCCCCAGATGATCCTCGAGCCGGGCGCGCCATTCCAGATCAAGCTGCGCGCCTTGCTGCAGCACCGGCCTCAGCTTGCGCGAGGCCCCGCCGCGCACCACACCCGCGTGACGGCCCCGTTGCTCGGTGAACACGTCAATGATCGCGGCGGACTCGCCGTGGCACCGCACGCTCAACAACACACCCTGATCCCGCCAATCCATTTGGGCAGGCTAGTCCGAAAATCCCGGCTCGTCGAGCAGATGACGACCCTTGCGATCTTCAACCTCGATGATCCAGATATCGGGGTCGAAACTGCGCTGTTTGGCGAGCGTGGCTTCGACAGTGGCGTCGGCCCCCTCGACCAGCACCATCCAGATACGGTTGCCCTCCATATCATAACTGCGCTGAAACGCCTGTGCCTTGCCGTCGAGGGTGTTGAGCTTGACCATCACATTGCCCGCCGTCGCGTCGCCCTTGGCGGTGACAAAGGCGGGGATATTGGCAAGGCGCAGACGGGTCAGATAGGCCTTGACCCAGAAGTCCGAGGTCAGGCGGGTCACAAAGTGACCCGTCCCGGACCTGATCCGGGACCGCTTAAGGCTGCACCCATCCCCTAGTTCCCGTCCTTGAAATCCAGCCCCATTTCGGTGTACCGCTCGCTGTCTTCCAGCCAGTTGGGCCGCACTTTGACTTGCAGGAACAGATGCGCCGCACGCCCCAGAAATTCCGAAATCTCTTCTCGCGCCAGCTTGCCGATGGTCTTGATGGTTTCCCCTTTTGGCCCCAGCACGATGCCGCGATGGCCCTCGCGGACCACATAGATCAACTGGTCGATCTTGACCGAACCATCCGGGCGTTCTTCCCATTTCTCGGTCTCCACGGTCAGTTGATAAGGCAGTTCCTGATGCAGGCGTAACGTCAGCTTTTCGCGGGTAATTTCGGCAGCGATCAGGCGCAAAGGCACGTCGGCGATCTGGTCTTCGGGGTAGTGCCACGGCCCCTTGGGAACCTGCGTGCCCAGCCATTTTTTCAGGTCTTCAACCCCGTGCCCTTTCTCGGCGGAAATCATAAAAGTGGCGGAGAAATCATAAGCGGCGTTCAGTTTGACAGTCAGCGCCAACAGCTTCTCGCTTTTTACCCGGTCGATCTTGTTGATCGCAAGCGCCACCCGTTGGCCCGCCGCGAAACGGTCTTTCAGGGTTTCAAGAATGGCCTCGACCCCTTTGGTCAGGCCGCGATGGGCCTCGATCAGCAGAACCACCACATCGGCGTCCGCTGCCCCTGACCAGGCCGCGCTTACCATGGCGCGGTCCAGCCGTCGGCGCGGCTTGAACAGGCCGGGCGTGTCAACAAATACAAGCTGCGCATCATCCACAATGGCGATGCCGCGAATACGGGCGCGGGTGGTTTGCACCTTGTGGGTGACGATGGAAACCTTGGCCCCGACCATGCGGTTCATCAAGGTCGATTTGCCTGCATTCGGCTCGCCGATCAGGGCGATAAATCCGCAATGTGTTTCGGTCATTTCTGGTCCTCGACTAGTGTCAGCAATTGTGCAGCAGCCGCCTGCTGGGCCTGGCGTTTTGAAGGTGCGGTTGCGGTGGCGTTCTCACCCGATTGCAACTGCGCCTTGATGGTGAAAACCGGCGCGTGATCGGGGCCGGTGCGGGCGGTTTCGGTGTAAACCGGCGGATCTTGCTGCCGCGCCTGCGCCCATTCCTGCAACATTGTTTTGGAATCGCGCGCGTCGCCTTCCGCCGCGCTGATACGCCCACCCCAGAGCCTGAGGATCAGGGCGCGGGCGGTGTCAAACCCAGCATCAAGATAAACCGCCGCAATCACCGATTCCATGGCATCACCCAGCAAAGCCTGCTTGCGCCGCCCGCCGGATATCATTTCCGAGCGGCCCAGTTTCAGCACATCGCCCAAAGCGATTTCGGTGGCGATTTCGGCGCAGGTTTCCTTGCGTACAAGCGAATTGAAACGCGGTGCCAGCAGGCCCTCGCTGGCCTCACCATCCGCGCTTAGCAGCGCTTCGGAGATCACAAGGCCCAGCACCCGGTCGCCCAGAAACTCCAGCCGCTGGTTGTCGGGTCGTGTGATTGAGGACAAGGATGAATGGGTCAGCGCCTCGACCAGCAATTCGGTGCGTTTGAAATCATGCCCGATCCGCTTGGAAAAGGCCGCAAGGTCGCCTGACAGCTTCACTTAATCGCCTTGAAGAACCGATCAGAACGCCACGTCCAGAACGCCAAGATCGAGCGACCAGCGGAGGAGAATATTACCCGATCTGCACGACCGACGAGGTTCTCAAACGGCACGAAACCAACCCCACGCGGGCGGGCAAAACGGCTGTCGGATGAATTGTCGCGATTGTCGCCCATGAAGAAATACTGCCCCGCAGGCACAGTGAACGCCTTGGTATTGTCACCTGCACCATTGTCGGTAATATTGAGAATGCCGTGGGAGACCCCGTTGGGCAGGGTTTCGATCTGGCGCGATTTGGTACAGGTTTCACCTTCGACAACCGCGCCGTTTTCGCAGCTTGGAACACCGCCCTGCGGGCCTTGCACGACTATTTCCTCAAACTCACCATCTGGTTCAACTTTCACCGCCGTACCATTGATGTAAAGCAGCCCCTTTTTCATCTGGATACGGTCGCCGGGCAGGCCGATCAGCCGCTTGATGAAATCGGCGTTGTTGACGGGGTTCTTGAACACCACCACATCACCGCGCTCAGGCTCGGAACCAAAAATCCGGCCCGGAAACGGACACAGCGAGAACGGGCAGGAATGTTTGGAATAGCCATAGGCCATTTTGTTGACGAACAGGAAATCGCCGATCAGCAACGTATCTTTCATGGAGCCTGACGGGATCCAAAACGGTTGAAAGAACAGCGTGCGGATCACACCGGCCAGCAGCAGGGCGTAGACGATGGTTTTGATCCAATCAAGGATGCCGTCTTGTTTGGTTTCCGTATCGGTCATCTGGTCCTGCCTGTTAAGAATTCTTGTCGTGGCTACATGATCCCTGACGCGGGTTAAGTCAAGCTATGCAAGGGGCTTGGGCCGGTTATTGGCAGGGCCTCGATCACCACAAAAGCCTGCGCCCATGGGTGATCGTCGGTCAGGGTCACATGAATGTGCGCCTCCATCCCCGCCGGCGTCATTTCTTTCAGGCGCTCGGCGGCCCAGCCGGTTACATGCATGCGGGGTTGGCCAGTGCGCAGATTGCTGACAGCCATGTCTTTCCACGCAATCCCCATGCGAAGCCCCGTGCCCAAAGCCTTTGAACAGGCCTCTTTCGCGGCCCAGCGCTTGGCATAGGTTCCAGCGGTATCTTTTCGCCGCTCGGCCTTGCGTTGCTCGATTTCGGTGAATACACGATTGCGAAAGCGATCACCGAACCGCTCAAGCGTGCGCTCGATGCGTTCGATATTCGCCAGATCGGTGCCGATGCCCAATATCATTCGCGGCCAAGTTCGATATCGGTCGTGATTACGCCGGTGGCTTGGTTGAGCTCAAAGAACACAATTGCCGAGTTGGAAAACGAGGTTTCGGGGTCATAAATCTGTACCGGTAATTCAAACAACAAACCGCGGGATGGATCGTACCCGGCCTTGAGATCACTGAAATTAAGGCCCGCAAAGCCCATCCCTTTGAACCAGCTTAGAACCTTGCATTGCCGCCCCGCCAAGGGGTCATAAGGCGGTGACAGGATCAAAAGATGCATGGCACCGGCGGCGGGCTCAACCGTATCAAGAACCGCCAACCGCGTTGCACCATTTGAAAATGTACGCGAGTTTTCGGCCCAAGGCTCGACCAAATTCCACGCCGACGCTTCCCAGTCGCAATCTGAAATGACCTGCGCTTGGGTGGCGCTGGCCCCTGCAAGTGACAGCAACAAAGCCGCGAGAATCGAACATTTCTTCATGCCCGCGCCTCGTCCATCAGGGTGCGCATCTTGGCCATGGCCGGGCCAAGGCCGACAAAAATTGCCTCGCCGATCAGGAAATGGCCGATATTCAGCTCCATCACTTCGGGGAAATTGGCAATCGGTTTGACACAATCATAGGTCAGGCCGTGGCCGGCATGCACCTCGAGACCCAGCGAATGGGCGAAAACCGACATCTCGCGCAGACGTTCGAATTCTGCAGTCCGATCCGAGCTGCGCCCCTCTGCATGGGCATCGCAATAGGCCCCCGTGTGCAGTTCCACCACCGGCGCGCCGATGCGTGCCGCTGCTTCAATCTGGCGTTTATCGGCGGCGATAAAAATCGACACGCGACAACCCGCATCGCGCAAGGGCGCAATGAAATGTGCCAGCTTGTTTTCCTCGCGCGCCACGTCCAACCCGCCCTCGGTGGTGCGTTCCTCGCGCTTTTCCGGCACGATGCAAACTGCGTGCGGGGTGTGGCGCAGGGCAATCACCTGCATTTCATCGGTCGCTGCCATTTCAAAATTCAGCGGCACGTTCAGGCATTCCATCAGCGCTTCGATATCGCGATCCGTAATATGGCGGCGATCCTCGCGCAGATGCGCGGTGATGCCATCCGCCCCGGCCACTTCTGCCATCAAGGCGGCGCGCGCCGGATCGGGATAGGCCCCGCCCCGGGCATTTCGCACGGTGGCCACATGGTCGATATTCACACCAAGACGCAGGCGGCCCAGCGGCGAAGTCAGAGGTTCAGGCATGGTGAAACCTTCCATAAACGGTGATTCTGTCGCTTAGACTAGGATAGTCCGGCGATCTCGTCAGCCCGACTCGTCCGGCTTTTTGAGGTTTTTTGCCCGCCGTTCCTTCCAGCGCGTTATCAGCACCCCTTTACGGCGCTTCTGATAGGCCTCGATCAACGGGCGGCTCAGCAGATAGGCGGTCACACCGGCGATAATTCCGGGGCCGGTTCCTCCAACCAGATAGGGCAGGAACACATCCGAAAAGAATAGTTTCAGGTTCGACCAATCCTCGCCCTGGATCGTGAAAATCGCCTTGAAGTTGGTCCAGAAATCGCTGGCCGCAAGGCCGAACAGGATCAGCAATGCCTTGTGTTGTTCGGGGTTGGGATCAAGGCTGCCGTCCAGTTCACCACTAAAGAACCAGCGACCAAGGGTCAGGCTACCTGTGGCGATCAGCGGAAAGGTCAGCGGATTGCCAAAGAACGTGCCCAGAATGGCGGCAAGGATAGAGCCGCGAAACAACATGGCCAGCAGGGCGGCAAACACAAAGTGAAAGCCAAAGAACGGGGTAAAGCTGACATAGACACCCACGCCTATTCCGCGTGCGATGTGGTAAGGGTTTCCTGGCAGGCGTTTCAGGCGGTGGCCCACATAGGTCGCCGCACGTTTCCAGCCCGAGCGCGGATAGATACCTTCAGCTATCCAGCGTCCCCAGGACAGTTTATTGCGCCGCTTAAATACCATTCAATCTAGGCCTTACTGCTATTCTTTCCGTTCTTCTTCCCGTCAGACATCCGCCACCTCGGTGACCTGCGGAACATCCCGGTACCGCTTGATCTGGGCCACATCCGAATCCGCTTCGACAGCGGTCATGACATTGTGCAGATGCTCAACATCACGCACCTGAATATCTATCAGCATTCGATAGAAATCCGGCTTTTTGTCGGTGAACGTCATGTCCGAGATATTGGCATTCTGCTCACCAATCAAGGTGCATATCCGCCCAAGCGCACCAGCATCGTTCGCCAGTGTCAATTCAAGCGCAGTTGTGTGAACCGGCGCGTGGTTTCCGTCGCTCCAGTGCAGGTCGATCCAGCGATCCGGCTGGTCCTCGAACTCGACCAGCGCGTCGCAATCAATGGCGTGAACCCGCACCCCCTTGCCGCGATAGGTGATACCGACGATGCGCTCGCCGGGTACTGGCTGGCAGCAGAGCGCCGGCTCGGCGATCTGTTCAGCACTCAGGCCAACCATGGTGCGGGCTGGCTTGACGGATTCGACCTCTTTGGTGCGCTGCAATTCGGGATAGAGCTGTTCCACCAGCTCACGGCCGGTCAATTCGGCGTTGCCAAGCAGGGCCAGAAGATCGGTGGCATCCGCCACACCCAGTTGGCGCGCCGCCGTTGCCAGTGCCTTGTCGGTGACCTTTTTGTCGATATGCTCAAAC
This sequence comes from Alphaproteobacteria bacterium, assembly GCA_013151535.1. GTDB lineage: Bacteria > Pseudomonadota > Alphaproteobacteria > Rhodobacterales > Rhodobacteraceae > UBA5972. Next base: position 12,831 of record JAADIC010000373.1, read on the forward strand.
GCCACCCGCGCCAGTTCACGCCCCAGCCGCACCGCCCCGTCGCGGCGTTCGGCGCGCAACGAGCGGCGAATGGCGGATTTGGCACGCCCCGTCACCGCGATATCCATCCAGGTGGATTGCGGGCGCTGGCCCTCGGCGGTGATGATGTCGACCGACTGGCCGTTGCGCAGCCGGGTCCAGAGCGGCACGCGGATACCGTCAACCTTGGCCCCAACACAGGCCGAGCCGATACGGGTGTGAATGGCAAAGGCGAAATCAATTGGGGTGGCACCACGCGGCAGTTTGATAACCTCGCCCTTGGGGGTGAAGCAAAACACCTGATCCGAGAACATTTCCAGCTTCACATGCTCCATGAACTCGCCATGATCCTCGGAGGCCTCGAAGCGTTCGGTCAGGCCTGCAAGCCACTGAAACGGGTCCACCGCGAACGGGTTTTCAACCCGCTGCCCGTCTTTGTAGGACCAATGCGCGGCGACGCCTGCCTCGGCCACCTCGTGCATCTGGCGGGTTCTGATCTGGACCTCGACGCGTTTGCCATCGCGCCCCGAAACCGTGGTGTGGATCGAACGGTAGCCGTTGGATTTCGGCTGGCTGATGTAATCCTTGAACCGCCCCGGCACCGCGCGCCAGCGCTGGTGGATCGCGCCGAGCACGCGATAACAATCGCCGATATCGCTGGTGATGATACGAAAGCCATAGATGTCGGACAGCCGCGAAAACCCCTCTTTCTTTTCCTGCATCTTGCGCCAGACCGAATAGGGCTTTTTCTCGCGCCCGAACACTTCGGCTGTGATCCCCTCCTTGTCCAGCACCAACCGGATATCATCGGTGATCTTCGGAATAAGATCACCGGTCTGGCTGCGCAGAGTCAGAAACCGGCGGATGATCGAGTTGCGGCCCTCGGCGTTCAGCACATGAAATGACAGGTCTTCCAGCTCCTCGCGGATCGACTGCATGCCCATGCGCCCCGCCAGCGGTGCAAATATCTCCATGGTTTCGTGGGCTTTTTGCTGCTGCTTTTCAACGCTCATATGGCGGATGGTGCGCATGTTGTGGATGCGGTCGGCCAGTTTGACCAACAACACCCGCAAATCCTTGGACATGGCCAGCAGCAGCTTGCGAAAGTTTTCCGCCTGCTTGGTTTCGGTCGAGCTCAGTTCCAGATTTGTCAGCTTGGTGACGCCATCGACAAGCTGCGCCACTTCTTCGCCGAACATCGCCGCGACCTCGGAATAGGTGGAGTTGGTGTCTTCAATCGTGTCGTGCAACAGGGCGGTGATGATGGTGGCGTCATCCATCTGCTGTTCGGTCAGAATGGCGGCAACTTCGATCGGATGGGTGAAATACGCCTCGCCGCTTTCGCGGGTCTGCCCCTCGTGCATGCCCTTGCCGTAGGCATAAGCCTTGCGCAGCAGATCGGCGTTGGTCGCGGGGTTGTAATTCTGGACCAGATCGACAAGATCTTCGACGTCGATCATGGTTTTCCGCTCCTTAAGCGGGCGCGGCACCGGTTGGCCGGCGCGCTGTCCTTATTTCATTTCCTGAGCTTCCATCAGGGCGCGCAGCAGGTTTTCTTCGGACATGTCGTCCTCGGGTTTGTCTTCTTCGGTGCCGCCCATCAGCATGGCCATCTGGTCTTCTTCCGGCTCGTCAACCTCGATCTGGGTCTGGTTGCTTTCGATATAGGCTTCGCGCAGACCTTCCGCCGTCAACGTTTCCTCGGCGATTTCGCGCAGGGCGACAACCGGGTTCTTGTCGTTGTCGCGGTCCACGGTCAGTTCAACACCAGCCGCCAGATCGCGCGCCCGATGGGCCGCAAGCATCACCAGTTCGAACCGGTTTGGAACTTTATCAACGCAATCTTCAACGGTTACACGGGCCATGAGGCACTCCACCAGCTTGGAAAGAGGAAAGAAGCCTGTCCTTATGGCGGATTTTGCAGGATTTCAAGCGGTTTTAGCGCAGATTCAGGCGGGGAATTGTGACAAATTCAACCGTTTGGGCGCATTCTGGCCGATTTGGTAATTTCGGACCAATGAATTACCGTTTATGTTAAACAAGCCAACCCGTACCGATTTGCCGCATTGACCCTCCATCCCCAGCATAGATTAGAGGTCAATGAACTCTAAACCCTGTCAGGATCCCGCAATGCCATCCAACATGCTTCGTAATACTTTCACCCTGTTCCTTGTCGTTCTGGCCCTGACAACGCGCCCAGGGCTGGCGCAGGTGGGGCCAAGCGATCAGGTCAAGACCATCAACAGTATTCTGCCCGCGCCGTTTGACATCGCGAATAATTGGCAGCGGTTTTACATCGCCACCGAATTTGGCCTGCTGCGCACCAGTCCGAACGGGTTGTCCGAACTGATGCCCGCGCCCGAATTGGGGCTGACCGGCATGGCTGCCAGCCCCGCCAACGCCAATCTGGTTCTGGCCAGCGGGTTCACCCGCGACGCCAAAACGCCAACCATGTTGAAAAGCACCGATGGCGGCACCTCTTGGCAGGTTCTGCCGGGGGCCGAAACCACCTTGCGCGCCATTACCTTCAGCCCCGAAAACCCCGAGATTGTCTATGCCCTGTCGCGTGAATTGAACATCAGCCGTGATGGCGGTGCCACTTGGCAAACAACCGGAACCCTGCCCGGAGATGTGTTCAATCTGGCGGTGTCGGCGCAAAGCCCCGAAACGTTGTTCGCCGCGACCATGAAAGGGTTGATGCGTTCTGATGATGGTGGTGACACTTGGCAGAAGGCCTATGACAGCGACAAGCCGACAACCATGGTCAATGTCGACAAGGCTGGTCAGATCACCGCCTATGTCTATTCGGTGGGGCTGATTACGCGCGCGCAAAGCGAGGCCGACTGGCAGGTTCTGACCACGGAATTTGACCAGCGCTATATCCTGAATTTCCTGAAAGACGCGCAAGACCCCAACCTGATTACCGTCACCGTGGATACCGCCGCTATCCTGCTCAGCCGCGATGGCGGGCGCAATTGGGCCAGCTTTGAAGGCAGCCAGCGCGACACGCCTGAAAACATCGCCAAGGGGGCTACGCTGTTTGCCGATAATTGCCAGGCCTGCCACGGCATCAACGCGATTGGCGAGGTGCCGGGAAACCCCGAGGCCAAGGACGAGTTTGGCTTCAAGGCCCCGGCCCTGAACGATGATGCCCATGGCTGGCACCATTCCGACGGTGGCATCAAGGCCACGATCAGCAAAGGCTCGGCCCGCAACGAGCGCATGATCGCGTGGCAGGAAATCCTGTCGGAAGATGATATCAGCAATCTGGTCACCTATCTGAAAAGCAACTGGAGCCTGAATTCACTGGCTTGTCAGGGCGGGCGGCACATGGTTTGCTGATCGGCGGCATTCAAGGTTCAGGTCGAGTGTAAAACCGCCTAGACTTGGCGCATGACCAAAGACAGGCCGGTTCTCGGCATCACATTAATGCTGGGGTTTTGTGTGCTGGCACCGGCGGGTGACGCGATTGCCAAACTGCTTGGCGGCACCATTCCGCTGGTGCAATTGCTGCTGGTGCGTTTTG
>JAADIC010000098.1 GCA_013151535.1 Alphaproteobacteria bacterium
GAACTGTCTCTAACCCCGAAAATGGCTGATGGTTTTGGTATCAAGGTAAAACAGGACGGTGTACGCCGCTCTGGTAAAGACCTTCTGTCTGTTAGGGATATATCTTTTGCCGATATCAGCAGAATCTGGCCCGAGCTTGAAAGCGTAGCCCCGGAAATTGCCAGCCAGATCGAAAAGGATGCCCTTTACGCGCATTATATCGAGCGTCAGAAGGGTGATGTGGCCGCGCTGAAGCGGGACGAGGCGCATATTATCCCGGAGGATTTCGATTTTGTCGGAATGTCTGGCTTGTCGGGCGAATTGAAGGCCAAACTGGCGCAGGTAAGGCCAGCCACATTGGGGCAGGCTGGGCGGATTGATGGGATGACTCCCGCTGCACTAACCCTGATACTATCAAAACTATATCAAAAAAAACGCGGTAAATCAGCATGATAGATCAGAAACATCAGATCGGGATGTTTCAAGCACGCATCAATGTTTCACGTGAAACAATTGGGCGGCTGAAGATCTACCACGATCTTTTGCAGAAATGGAATCCTGTCATAAACTTGGTCAGCCGTAGCACCATCAAAGGGATCTGGCACCGGCATTTCCTGGATTCGGCGCAATTGTGGGAACTGCGCCCACAGAACGCTACGACTTGGCTTGATCTGGGCAGTGGTGCGGGGTTTCCAGGCCTGGTAATCGCGGTTCTGGCGAAGGGCGAAGAAAGCAGCCTAACTATGTCTCTGGTGGAAAGCGACGCCCGGAAATCGGCGTTTTTGCTAAATGCCAGTCAGATAGTAGATACACCCGTGATAATTTACACAAAACGCGCAGAAGATCTGGAGTCGGAGCCATTTGATGTCATTTCGGCCCGCGCATTCGCGCCTTTAGTCAGTATCTTTGAATATTCCGAGAGATTTTTGAAGGAAAACACAGTTTTGCTTCTGCCCAAGGGTAAAAACCACGAATTGGAATTGACGGAGGCGCGAAAATATTGGACATTCGAACTCCAAAAAACCCAGAGCGTTACCGATCCTGACGGCGTAATTCTCAAAATCGAAGGATTAGGGCGTGCCTGACCCCAATAATGCAAGCCCGACGCCAAAAATCATCGCAATTGCCAATCAAAAAGGCGGCGTTGGTAAGACGACAACCGCTATCAATCTGGCAACCGCCTTGGCTGCAGTCGGAAAAGCGGTGCTGCTGATCGATATCGACCCCCAAGGTAACGCATCGACCGGGTTGGGGTTTGACGCGAACAAAAGAGACCTGACCACCTATGACTTGTTACTAAATGACGTACCGGTCGAAGATGTTGTGTGCGAAACGCAAATTCCGAAACTTTTGATTGCTCCGGCAACTACGGATCTCAGTTCGGCGGATATCGAGCTGGCAGGAAATGAAGGCCGCGCAAGCAAACTCAGAAAAATCCTGCGCGGGCCGCAAATAACGCCGTTCAATCTGGATTACATCCTGATTGACTGTCCGCCATCCCTCAATCTGCTGACGGTTAACGCCATGGTCGCCGCCCATTCGGTATTGGTGCCGCTCCAATGCGAATTTTTCGCGCTCGAGGGGCTTTCGCAACTGATGCTGTCAATCCGCGAGGTTCGCCAGACCATTAATCCCGAAATTCGCATCGAAGGTATTGTTCTAACAATGTACGACTCGCGAAACCGGCTTTCGCACCAGGTTGAAGCTGATGTTCGCGAAAACCTTGGCGATATGGTATTCAAGACAGTTATCCCGCGAAATGTGCGCCTGTCCGAGGCACCTTCATACGCCATGCCGGCCCTATTATACGATCATACCAGCAAAGGTAGCATCGCCTATCAAAAACTTGCGGCCGAAGTGTTGCGCCGGCAGAGCATCCAGGAAAAGCCAACATCCTGATATAAGAGGTTGAAAACAATGACTAAATCTAAATCAGGAAAAAATCGCGGCTTGGGCCGTGGCCTGTCCGCCCTTATGGCTGATGCGGATATTTCACCCGCTGCCCCCGAGGGCGGGCCGGAAAACCAAACCCGCAAACCGGACATATTCATTCCGATCGAGAAAATCCACCCGAACCCGGATCAGCCGCGCCGCGACTTTGTAAAATCCGATCTGGAAGAGCTTACCGCCTCGATCCGAGAAAAGGGTATCATTCAACCGCTTTTGGTGCGCGCTGATCCCAATAAACCCGGAGATTTCCAGATTGTCGCTGGCGAACGCCGCTGGCGCGCGGCGCAACAGGCAAACCTTCACGAATTACCGGTACTGGTGCGCGAACTGGACGATATGGAGGTAATTGAGCTGGCGATTATTGAAAACATTCAACGCGCCGATTTGAACGCGGTGGAAGAAGCGTTGGGATTTCGCCAATTAATGGACCGGTTTGGCCACACTCAGGAAAAGCTGGCTTCGGTTCTGGGAAAAAGCCGGAGCCATATTGCAAATCTACTGCGGCTGCTTTCACTTCCCGAGGAGGTTTTGACCCATCTTCGTGAGGGCAAGCTAACTGCCGGTCACGCCCGCGCGCTTGTGACGGCGGATAATCCGGTGGAGCTGGCGCGCAAAGTTATCGCCAAGGCCTTGTCCGTTCGACAGACTGAAAGACTGGCAAAAACGATTCAGCGCAAGCCGATTTCTAGCAATAAAAACAAAGCTGTAAAGGACGCAGATACCAAAGAACTTGAACAACAGCTTACCGCCCAGCTTGGTATGGAAGTCAGCATTGATTTTGAGTCCGGCAACGGATCAGGAGAAGTAAAGGTCAAGTATGGCTCGCTGGATCAGCTTGATGATCTTTGCCGGCTTTTGACGGGCGGCCCTCAGGACGAGTCCAAATAAAAAGGGCCACAGCGCAAAGCGTGACAAACTGGATCAACAGGATCGGTGTTTTCAACTGCATCCACAGCGATACGGCAAATGTGAGCATTATGGACAAGCTGGCGATGACCTTGGATCGTCGACTGATTGCGCCATCCTTTCGCCATCCTTGAATCGGTGGCCCGAAAATTTGGTGGGAAAGCAGCCAGCCGTGAAGCCTCTCGGATGATCGGGCAAACGCAAAAGCCGACAGCAACAGGAACGGAACGGTTGGCAGCAGAGGTAAAACTGCGCCGACTATCGCAAGGCCGAAAGTAGTCAGGCCGAATCCAAGCCAGAAAATCTTCATACCAGAAACCTAGTCATTGGTGATCTCGCGGATAATGCTGTTCAAGACCATACGGCCAGACGGTGTCGCCCCAAGCCTTTCATTGGTTCGGAACAAATGCCCGGAATCCACAAGAGATACGATTTTTTCGTTATTTAACAGGCTTCTATCAAGACTATGGAGACGGAACAGATCAAGCCCTTCGCTTAATCTCAGGGACATCATCAAATATTCCAGCGCGATATCACGCCGATCCAGCCTATTGCGTAAAACCTCTCCGGATCCGGATAAGGCGGCTTTCAACCAAAGTGACGGTGAAAGTTCGGTTTCGGTCGCAAAACGGGATCCCGCGACACCCAACCGGCCATGGGCACCGGGCCCGATGCCGAGAAAATCACCCCCCCGCCAATAGGTAAGGTTATGGCTCGATTGTGCCCAGGGTCTGGCGTGGTTTGAAACCTCGTAAGCGGGCAGGCCCGCAGCGTCACAAAGTTCTTGCGTCAAGGTGTACATATCGGCGGACAGATCACCTGTTGGCAGACCGGGCAATTTGTTCGCCGCGTGAAGGCGGCCAAAGGCTGTGCCGTCTTCGATGGTCAATTGATAAAGCGACAGGTGATCGGTTCCGAGCGACAGGACGCGTGTCAGCTCAGAATGCCAATCCTCAAGCGTCTGCTTCTGGCGCGCATAGATCAGATCAAAGCTGACCCGCAAAAAAGTATCTTGGGCGATCTCAAGCGCCAAAAGCGCCTCGGAGGCTGAGTGTAGGCGGCCCAAGCGCTTTAAGTCATCATCGTTAAGTGACTGAATTCCTAGGGATAACCGGTTTACACCAGCACTGCGAAAATCCTGAAATCGACGGGCCTCAACCGAGGTTGGGTTGGCTTCGAGTGTGATTTCCACATCCCGCGAGTATCCCCACAATTCCGCGATACAGGTCAGAATGGTCTCCACCAGTTCGGGGGCCATCAGACTGGGTGTGCCGCCCCCGAAAAACACTGAACTAACAACAGGTTCCGGGCATTCGTTATGGTAACGCGCAAGCTCGGAAACAAAGGCCTTTGCCCATGTGCGTTGGTTCACGGAGTCAGAAACGTGGGAGTTGAAATCGCAATAGGGGCATTTTGATTGACAGAACGGCCAATGCAAATAAATACCGAGGTTATTCATCAATCAGGGCCGAAACAAATTCCGAAAACGCCTCGGCCCGATGGCTCATGGCGTGTTTTTTGGCAGGGTCCATTTCGCCAAAAGTTTGGGATTTGCCATCTGGCAGAAACATCGGATCGAAGCCAAATCCGTTTGAACCGCGCATCGGCCAGACAAGACGGCCCCCAACTTTGCCCTCAAACAGGCAATCCTCGCCGTTTGGCCAGGCGAGGCACAGGGTGCAGACAAAACGCGCGGTCCGTGGCTCGTCTGCATCTTCTGCCTCCAATGCTTCCCAAACCTTACCCATCGCCATACTGAAATCCCGCCCGTTCGGGGTTTCGGCCCAATCAGCCGTATAAACGCCCGGCGCACCGCCAAGGGCATCAACCATAATGCCGCTGTCATCCGACAAAGCCGGCAAACCGCTTTCCCTGGCGGCGAAATGCGCTTTGATGCGCGCGTTTCCGGCGAAGTTATCCTCGGTCTCTTCCGGCTCGGGCAGGCCCAATTCGCTGGCCGAGGTTACCTTGAAGCCAAACGGTTCCAACAGCGCCCGGATTTCGACAAGTTTGCCTGAATTATGGGTCGCAACAACGATATGCCGTTCGGTGAGTTTGCGCATATTAACCCGCAACTGCCGCTTTCTGTGCGGCAACAAGTTCAGCAACGCCAGTTTCGGCCAGATCCATCAGGCGATCAAACTCTGTGCGCGAAAATGTCGCCCCCTCGGCCGAGCCTTGAATTTCAATCAGACCGCCAGTGCCAGTCATGACGAAATTCGCATCTGTTCCGGCCTCGCTGTCTTCGGCATAGTCAAGATCAAGGATCGGCTGGCCGCCATAGATGCCACAGCTTACGGCGGCGACATGATCCGTCAGTGGATCAGATTTGATACTTCCGGCCTTGAGCAGTTTGTTAACCGCAAGGCGCAGCGCCACCCAACCGCCGGTGATCGCGGCGCATCTTGTGCCGCCATCGGCCTGAATGACGTCACAATCCACAGTAATCTGGCGCTCTCCCAACGCGACGCGATCCACACCGGCGCGTAAAGACCGCCCGATCAGGCGCTGGATTTCCTGCGTGCGGCCCGATTGTTTGCCTGCTGCGGCCTCACGTCTGTTACGGGTTGTGGTTGCACGGGGCAGCATGCCGTATTCGGCTGTGACCCAACCAAGGCCGGTTTTGCGCAAGAAGGGGGGCACGCGTTCTTCCAGCGAGGCGGTACATAAAACATGGGTGTCACCACATTTTATCAGGCACGATCCTTCCGCGTGTTTGATGACATTGGTTTCGATTGAAACCGCGCGAAGCTGATCGATTTCTCTTCCGGAAGGGCGCATGCAATATCCTTTGAATTTGGTTTGAGCCAGATACCCCGACAAAATGGCGCGAGTAAAGGGCAGACATGACAATTGACCAACAGGGCCAGAGTTTCTAGGACTGTCTATCGACATACTTTGAAAGCCACACCCGATGACCAGCCCGTTTGACGATATGAACACGCGCAGCCGCGATGTGTTTCGCACGCTGGTCGAAGGCTATATCGAAACTGGCGAACCAGTCGGGTCACGCACCCTGTCGCGCGCGCTGAGCGAGGGGGTTTCGGCCGCCACCATCCGCAATGTCATGCAGGATCTTGAACATCTTGGCCTGCTGCACAGCCCGCATGTTTCCTCGGGCCGGGTGCCGACACAGATCGGGCTGCGGCTTTTTGTGGATTCTTTGCTTGAAGTCGGGGATATCTCCAAAAACGAACGGATGCAGATCGAAAGCAATATCGACGCAGATCAAACCGATGTGGCCAAGATAATGGATCAGGCAAGTGCGGTTCTGTCCGGTCTGTCACAGGGCGCGGGGCTGGTGCTGACGCCGAAATCAGAATCCCCGATCAAGCATATCGAATTTGTCTCGCTTGCGCCGGACCGGGCGCTGGTGGTTCTGGTCATGGCCGACGGGCAGGTTGAAAACCGGGTGTTCACGCCACCTGTCGGGCAAACCCCGTCTGCCATGCGCGAGGCCGCGAACTTTCTGAACTCGGTGGTGCAGGGGCGCACATTGTCGGAAATGGGCAAAGTTGTGGCCAGTGAGATTCTGCGCCATCGGGCCGAGTTGGACCTGCTGGCGCAGCAGCTTGTCCAAAAAGGCGTCGCCCTGTGGGAAAACGAGGGTGAGGCGCATGCGCGTCTGATCGTGCGCGGCCAATCCAATTTGCTTGAGGATCAGGCGCTGGCCGATGATCTGGAACGGGTGCAATCGCTGTTCGATGATCTGGAGCGCAAGCAGGATTTGGAACAGTTTCTGGAACTGGCGGAAGAGGGTGAGGGGGTCAGGGTTTTTATTGGCTCGGAAAACAAACTTTTTTCACTTTCCGGTAGCTCTTTGGTGGTTTCTCCTTATATGAACTCTGATCGAAAAATAATTGGTGCGGTGGGCGTAATTGGCCCGACGCGCCTGAATTACGGTCGGATCGTACCGATCGTGGATTATACGGCACAGTTGATCGGGCGCATGTTGTCCGGTCGTAGTTAAAGGCGAGCAAGAATGGCAGACGAGAAAGACCTGGCAGAGGGCATTGATCTGGGGCCGAATTTCGACCCGGCTCAATTTGACGATGTTGATCCTTTGGCGCTTGAGGAAGAGGACAGCGATTGGGAACAGCTTGTTGCAGAGCGCGACGCGCTGAAAGATCGCTTGATGCGCACCATGGCCGAGGCGGAAAATACCCGTAAGCGTGGTGAGCGTGACCGCCGCGATGCCGAGGTTTACGGCGGCTCGAAACTGGCGCGCGATTTGCTTTCGGTTTATGACAACATGAAACGCGCGCTTGATACGGTGGATGACGGCCAGCGCGAAAGCTCCAAAGCGTTGATCGAAGGGATCGAG
>JAADIC010000175.1 GCA_013151535.1 Alphaproteobacteria bacterium
CGCTGCCGTTTTGCCAGATGGCCAGCAATCCGGTCAGCCCCAGACCGACACCAACCGCGAAACCAAGAACCGCAAGATGGGCCAGAAACTTACCGATCAGGATTTCCGCCCGCGATAGGGGATAGGACAGGCTAAGCGCCAGGGTGCCGCGCTCGATCTCACCCGAGATGGCGTCAAACGACAGAAGCAGGCCGACAAGTGGCACCAGATAGACCGAAAGCGTGGTGATCGAGGTGACGGCAACCACCAGCGGGCTGACCCCCAAAACACCGGTTGGCGCACTGCCCGCAAGGGTCAAAACGACCGAGAACAGTGCCATCAGCAGCACAGAAGTTGTCACCCATAAATTGCGTCGGGCGATGATCAGTTCAAGTCTGGCTATGGTCAGGATCGACATCATTCGCCCTCCATTCCGGAGACGCTGTAATAGCGGTACAGGTCTTCCAGACTGGCCGGAATGACATCCACATCCGTGACAAGATCGCCAAGCCCGGTGATCTGCCCCAACAGGCCCAGCTTTTCATCCTGCTGGCAGGTCAGTTCGACCGAACACCCATTAAGCCGCTGCCCGCCCAGACGCGCCGCCAACTGGTCAACCGCATCGGTTGTTCCGGTCACATTCAGGCGTATCGGCAAGCGCGCGGCGCGGCGCAGATTGGCAAGATTGTCATTGGCCACCAGTCGGCCACCTGACAGGATCACAAGACGATCAGTGCTGGTTTCAAGTTCGGTCAGGGCGTGGGATGACAGCAAAACGGCGGTGCCATCAGCCGCAAGTTCCTGAACAATTTCGTAAAACTCGTGGCGCGAAATCGGATCGAGCCCGCTTGTCGGCTCATCCAGCAGGGCAAGTTTTGGCCGCCCGATCAAGGCTTGCGCCAGACCAACCCGCTGGCGCATGCCCTTGGAATAGGTGCGGATACGCCGATCAGCGGCCTTGCTCAGGCCGACCCGCTCCAGCAGATTATCGGCGTCTTTCATTGGTACGGATTTCAAACGGGCGAAATGGCGCACCTGTTCGCGGCCGCTTAAAGCGCCGTGAAAAGCAACGCTTTCAGGCAAAAAACCGGTAAGTTTTCGCGCCTTGCGACTGCCCGGCAAGCCGCCCAGAACCTCGATCCTTCCGGCGCTGAGCGGGGTCAGCCCAAGGATCATACGCATCAGCGTCGTCTTTCCGGCGCCGTTATGGCCGAGCAGGGCGATCCGTTGCCCGGCTTCGACCCGCAGGCTGACATCATCAATTGCCAGCACCCCGTCAAAGCGTTTGACCACATTTTCGATCGTCAGACTTGTCATTGGCGTTTTCCCCAGGGTTGGATTTCCGGCATCACCGGCTGCATCAGCGGGAAGCGGTCGATGACACCGCCGGGCAGAAGCGCCGGAAAGGCCGATTGCGACCAGCGGATCAGTTGCACAGCCGGTGAGCCGATCAGGAGTTTTGCCGCCGGTTGGGTCCACAACACCCGATCCATCGCATCATTCGGGCGAAACACGGTATCGGCGATACCATTGCCATCCAGATCAAAGCTGGCGTGATCCGACCAGTAATTGCCGCGCCCGTCCACGCTCCAATCCACCCATTTCGTGCCGACATATTTCACCTGTGTGCGATTACCGATAAAGGCGTTGCCGGTGATCTGGTTGCGTTCCGAGCCAGCGGTGAAATGGATGCCGGTTTCACAGCCCTCAAACCAATTGCCGGTCAACAGGTTCTTGTGGGCGTTATAGATGAACACACAGCGATCAGCGGTGCGTTGGATCAAATTGCCGGTGATCCGGCTGTTGTTGGTATAGTTCAGCATGATGCCGTAATTGCGGTCATCGCGCGAAATATTGCCGCGAATGGTAACGTTTTTTGAAAACATTACCGCATAACCAAGGTGATTGCCGATCGAGATATTGTCAGCGACCACGCTGTCATGGGCATACATGTAATGCACGGCAAAGCGCAGGTCGCGAAAGCGGTTGCCGATGAATTCGTTGCGCATCGAGGCGTTGACAAAAATCCCGTCGCGGCCCCAGCGGATATCGTTGCCCAGTACCTTTGCACCAGGGGCGTTCCAGACATAAACACCATTGCCACGGGCGTTCATGCGCGCGTCCTGACGGCCCTCGATCACGTTGCCTTGCACGATGGCATCCTTTGCCCCCTGCACATTGACGCCAATCAGATTGCCGATGATAGTGTTGTTTTCAACAAGGGCGCGCAAGGCTTTGGCGGACAGGTCGATGCCTGCATCCTTTTTCTCGGAGCCGGAACCGGTCACGGTCAGCCCGCGGATCGTTACATCCGCCGCACTTACAGAAATCACCGATCCGGTGTTGTTGCCTTTAATCGAGGCCTTGCCGCCGCCCTCCAGCGTTAGCGGTATCTGAATATTTATCGGCCCTTTATATGCGCCCGGCTTCAGGCGGAGGATATCCCCCGCCTGCGCCATTTTCAAAGCCCCGGCAAGACCACCCGGTTCAACATTCAGCGTTGCCGCCAAGGCCATGGAGGCCTTGAGCAGGATCGCCAAAAGGATCGGGATTATACGCATTGCCGAGGCTCCTTTCACGCCGCTTACGCTGGCTCAACCAGCATCCGGCCGCGCATCTCCAGATGGAGCGCGTGACAGAACCACTGGCAGTAATACCAATGCACACCGGGCCGATCCGCAGTGAAGGTGACCGAAGCAGTGGCCTGTGGCCCGACCTCCATCGCGATACCGTGGTTGCCAAGGGTGAAGCCGTGGGTCAGATCTTCGACGTCATCAAGGTTGGTGACATAAACCGTCACCTCGTCACCCTGTTTGACGGTGAATTGTTCCAGACTGAACATCGGCGCTTGCGAGGTCATATAGACCCGCACCTTGTTGCCGTCGCGGATCGGTTCCTCGGCCCCTTCTTCCAGATCGACCCCGTCAGCAGCAGCCTGAATGCGCGCGTCTTCCCACATGGGATCGTCACGTTTCCAGATATGCAAGGGGTTGAACTTGGAGCGGTGTACGATCACGCAATCATGCGGTTCCGCAAAGGTGGACCCATCATGCACAACCTCGGGCACCTTACCCGTGATGTCGATCAACTGATCGCATTCCGGCTTCAGCGGCCCAACATTCAGGAACCGGTCTTTGGAGAACTTGTTCAGCGAAATCAGCCACTTACCATCAGCCTCGTTGGTTTCACCCATGGTGGTGTGGTTGTGGCCCGGCTGATATTGCACATCGGTCTTGGCAATGATCGGATCGACGTCTTCACCGTTATACTTGCGGATCGCCAGATCAATGTTCCACTTGCACATCTGGCTGTCAAGGAACAGCGTGGTATAGCCGTTACCCTTGCCATCAAACGCGGTGTGAAGTGGACCAAGGCCCAGTTCAGGCTCGGCAACCACGCAGGAACGTGGATCGGCGCCCTGAAAAACCGCTTCGATCTTGTCATACTGGATCACCGAAACCGTTGGTGATAATTTGCCGTTAATCATGACGTAATTGCCGTCAGGCGACGAGTTGACACCATGCGGGCTGTTGGGGATCGGGATATAGACCGTCAGATCCGTGCCCTTGCGCCCGTCAACCACTTTCACCCCTTTCAGGGTCTGGTAATTGCCAGCCGCAATCGCCGCTTCGATACGGGCAATGTCAAAGACCACGGCGTGATCCATTTCATTTTCCATCATCCCGGCAAGATTGGTCGCCCCTTCCGAGTTATAGCTGGAAGCGATCGCGTATTTGCCCTGATAATCGGCATCGACATTGTCAAGATTGCCGTCAACGATAACCTGCCACGCGATTTCCATACTGTCGCCGTCAATGGCCGTAAACATGCCGACATATTTTTCCGGCTCGTCCAGAATAGTGCCGTCATTGACCAGCGGCACCCGGTGCTCGGCACAGGCGAACACATAACCGGTGCGCGGATATTTCTGTGGCCGAAGGCCGTGAATATCGGTGGCGTTGGGGATTTCGATGATCTTGTCGGGTTTCATCACATCCACCCGGATCCGGGCCACACGGGTGTTGGCCTTGTCGTTCACAAAGATATAGCGCCCATCATAGGTGCCGTTGGTGAACGAGGGGTGCGGGTGGTGCAAATCGCCGTTGTCATAGGAATCCCAGCCGCGTTTGGCCATGAATTCCCGGGTTTCGGGCAACATGTTCTCGGTCAGGATCTTCTTGGATTCATTGGTATGCCCCCAACCAGTGGCGGAATCGCGGTTGAACACCGGAATACGGATCAATTCACGCATGGATGGAATGCCAAGGATACGAACCTCGCCAGCCTGGCCCGAGGACCAGATGCCGTAATATTCGTCCAGATCACCGGGGGCTACATTGGCGTTTGCGCTGGCTGAAGCGGGAATTGCGCTGGAAGCCAGAAGGGCGGCGCTGCCGCCACCAAAGGCGGCAAGTGTTCCGGCAACGGCCAGCCCTTTCGCCGGCCCGGTCAGAACGGCACGGCGCGTGATGCCCTCATGCTTTTTGATGTCGTCTGTCATTTTAGCTCTCCTTTTTTGAAGCTAGGGTGTTGGGGTGTCCTGTTAGTCGGTCCAGAGTGTCGCCGGAAATACCGGCGCTCTGGGAGATTTTTTGCCGCCGTTTCAACTGCTTGATGACAACGGGGCATTTGCTGTCGTCCTGATAGAGAACCTGACAATGCAGGCAGGACAGACATTCGTTTGGGTTGATCTCGCCGGTTGGGTGAATGGCCTGAACAAAGCATTCATTGGCGCAGGTATGACACGGGCTGCCGCATTCCTTGTAGCGTTTCAGCCAGTCAAACATCCGCAAGCGGCCGGGGATCGCCAGGGCCGCGCCCAGCGGGCAGAGGTAGCGGCAATAGAACCGCTCGATAAACAGGCCGGCACCCAGAATCGCGGCCGCGAACATCACATAGGGCCAAGTGCGGGCGAATTTCAGAATGATTGCGGTCTTGAAGGGTTCAACCTCGGCATATTGCTCGGCCAGCGGGATCGAGGCCAGCGAGACGCCAAACAACCCGAGAAAGATCATGTATTTCAGCGGCCACAGGCGTTCGTGCAAGCCCCAGGGCAGGGTCCATTGCGGCACCCTGAAAAACCGCGCGATGCGGTTTGAAAGTTCCTGCAATGCGCCAAACGGGCAGAGCCAACCGCAAAACGCGCCGCGCCCCCAGAACAGCAGCGCGACGGCCAC
This sequence comes from Alphaproteobacteria bacterium, assembly GCA_013151535.1. GTDB lineage: Bacteria > Pseudomonadota > Alphaproteobacteria > Rhodobacterales > Rhodobacteraceae > UBA5972. The sequence goes on from JAADIC010000175.1 coordinate 5,157, forward strand.
CGAAACCCAAAGGATGAACACCAGCGGGTCCATCAGGAAGGCATCCCAGGTGAACCCTTCGCGCAGGGATGCCCCCAGCGCCATCAGATTGACCACCGATAGCTGTGCGTTCTGCATCCAGCCAAGGAATACCAAGGTGAATGTCAAAAACCCCATGCGGAACCAGAAAAACGCGCGTTTGTTGCTTGTGGCCTGTTTTTGAAAGAAGAACACTGCGGTCAGAACCGTCAGCATCGCGATCAGAATGGCGATCTCGACCCGTTTGCTCTGCCAGATGCGTTTCCATAAATCGGCCCGGGCGGTGGATTCGCTGTCTGGTGCCAGTGCGGTTTCGGAAACCGACCGGACAAGGTATTGCTCGGGCAGCCGATAGCCCAGATCAAATGTCAGATAAGTCTTTTGAACCGCCCCGACCGAACGCTGAACAAGCAATTGCAAGCGCCAGGGTTTGGTCGGGTCAAACCCCGCATCCGCCGGAATTCTGAACAGGTCGATTTCCTTGAAACTGGGCGCGCCTTCAGCCGCGACCTCGCCCAGTCGACGGTGTTGTCGATCACGGAAACGCACGGAAATATCGCCTTGAATCAACTGGATACGGTCGAATATCCCACCACGAACATAGCCCGAGCCTTTGAACGAATACCGCCCGCGCCCCATGATAAGAATGGCCTGCTCGCCCTCTTCCAGCCAGTTCAGGTTGTTGTTGTATTCCGCCGCGCCCAACAGACTGAGGCCAATTGATGGTGCGGATACAAGGGCGGTTTGCATGTCGATATAGGTGTCTTGGTCAGGGCCGGGTTCGGGGCGTTTGATGGCCCGCGCATCGCCAGCCTCTTTGAACGCGTCATTTATCTGGCCCACATCCAAAGTCATACGGCGCACCGCGCCATTGCCAGACAGGGTCATCCAGTCGCTGATATCGGACTTGGCCATATTCACGCTAAAACGCGGGCCGCTATTGGCCCGTTTTGCTGCCAGACCGCCAAGGCCAAGGGCGCGCGCCACCTTGATGCTGGAGCGCACAACGGAATCGTCGATAATCATAATCGTAACGGTTGCGCCCGAAATGATTTTAAGTTCATGGGCTGACCCACCCGCCGCTGCCTCGGCCACGATATCCAGCCCTCTGTAACTTTCGGTCAGCGCTTTGATTTTTCGATCCGGAATGCCGATCAGGACGATGGGTTCCGAATGTTTGACCAGCTCGGCGCGCAGCAGTTTTGCATCCGGGCCAATGGCCACCATGACATGGATCGGCTTGCCGGAATAACCGGTCGTGCCGACAAAATCGGACGTAATGAAGACATAACCAAGCACCTGATTGCCATTCAGAATCGGCGCGACAGGAATGTCATCGCGGATCGCCCCGTATGACGTGGCCCCCTCTACAAACTCCGAAGCCGGGATTTTGGGCATGAATTTCGCCAGCACCGGCCCTGCCTGATCCGTCGCCGCATAGGCGCTTTGAAACAGAAGCATCAAAGCCACTAAGGCGGAAAGAATCCCGCGCAGAAAACGCTGTTGCGCGCTGAATTCAGCGGCGGTAACTCGGGGTTTTGATCGGTCTGGCATAAGGTAACTTTGGTCGCGGCAATTGAAACTCAGGAGAAATTGCGGTCGTCAGAGTCTGCGTTCCATGATCCAAATCAAACGCTGCCGGAACGACAAATATGCCGCACCTTGCGCCTATAGTTTTGGTGAATTGCACCGCCCGGTTGTGGCTGATCCTGATAAGTTACCTTCCAAAAGGAAGCACTGTTTCCAGGTGGGGTGTCGTTTTCACGGTCCGCCAAATCGCAACACGCGGCGACCCTTTATTCCAGCCGCAACCGCACCAGCGTTATATGCACATAGGGCTGCCCGCCGCGCATCAGGATGATCGGGGCCAGCAATTCGGCATCCGGATCCAGTGTTT